>JBQCHB010000119.1:0-3016 GCA_051955075.1 Flavisolibacter sp. | reverse complement strand
TAAAAGAGTATAAAAATATTTTTTTTTAAAAATAATTAATACCGCTTTTTTTTATTTTTTTTTTACTTAAAAAAAAAAACGGCGGTATTTGTTTATTTAACGTCGAACCATAATCTTGTAGTTAATACATCAGGCCCCTGGTCAGCTACCGCCTGCTGGTAACTTTTTCCATTCAGAGATTGCTCGGTTCCGGGATAGATAAATCTCAAAGGAATTTGTCCGTTCAAAACGCCTGCAACAGCAGGTACCAATTGCGGATAATCCAGCCTGCGCCATTCTGCATACGCTTCCAAACCCTGGCCAAATAAGGCAATCCACTTTTGATCGCCAATTGATTTCTTAAAGTTCGTAGCATCATATTTTACATCCGCAGAATTAACATACGCATTAGCATCCGCTTCGGAAATATTGTATTGGTCTAAAGAGGCAAGAATGGCTTGCTTGTACAAATCTTCTGCGTTTTCATTGGTGAAACCGCGTGCAGCCGCTTCGGCTCTGTCAAACAAAACCTCTGCATAACTAATAATCACTGCCGGCGCATGCGGATTGCTAAAATAGTCACCCGGCTTGGACGTTTTTGAAAAACCATAATTACTTGCATCGCCTACTAGCAATCCATTTGGAAGTCCTACATACTGCTGTGGAGTTGGATCTTTTGTTTTGTTAGCATAAATTGGTAACCGTGGGTCATGAAGTTCAATTAATTTATCCACAATGGTTTTACTGATTCGATAATCATCCCTTGTATCAAAATAATTACTGATTGGATTTTGATTGGGAGAATTCAGGTAAACCAATTGGGCAATCTCACTGTTGCTGCTGATAAAGGAACCACCTTCATTTTGAATATCTGCCAAAACCTGTTTTGAAATTTCCGGTTCGCGATCTGAGATACGAAGAGCAATGCGAAGCCTAAGCGAGTTGGCAAATTTTTTCCAGAGAGAAATATTATTGTTGTAGATAATATCGCCTGCAATCGGCTTCCCATCGGGGTTAAGTGCCGCCTGAGCAGTTTTTAAATCATTTAATATCCCTTCATAAACATCTTTTTGCGCATCATAAGCCGGCGTCAGGAATTTATCAATCTGAATGGATTGAGAATAAGGAATATCGCCGAAAGCATCGGTGAGTAATGAGAAAGCCCACGACCGTAAAACCAGCGCCACACCTTTATAATTTGAATTTTCCTGCTCATCAGCGAGGTCAATTATTTCATTAAGGTTTACAATGCTTGAATATTCTACTGTCCAGAATTCCTGGAAATCGTTATTGGTAAAATTATACCTGTCCGGATCGGTATATTGGATCATTGCCCATTGCTGCACAAAAAGTGAGCTGGGGTTGGTACTTCGCGTAATCGACCAATACTCATCTATGGCAGATTTTGTAGCTGCCGTCAATAAATAATCCGGTTGTGCGGTTTGCGCTGCGTTTGGATTTCTGTTCACCTTTACCAGTTCCTTTTTGCATGAGGTTATTGAAAATAAAAGGACGGAGAAAAACAGTAAAGAAGCATATTTAAGTTTCATGATTATTAAAATTTAAGGTTGATATTAAAACCAATATTGCGAACCGTTGGAAGGGTTAAATCTTCGAGGCCTTGTGCATTACCGGTGTTGAAAGCGGTTTCGGGATCTATGTTGGGAACTTTTTTATAAATGATCCAAAGATTGCGGCCAACAAGAGAAACAGTCGCGCTTTGGAAACCAATATTTGCTATCCATTGTGATGGTAAAGTATAGCTCAATTTTACTTCGCGCAGTTTTACAAAAGATGCATCATACACAAATTGCTCATCCACATTGGTAAATCCTTTATAGTATTGCTGCGCTGGTAAAATGGTTGTATTAGGTTTGCCATCCTCCGTTACTCCGGGAAAAATATTCCCATCATGATAAACTGTTTCTCCGTTAGGACCTGTGGTTGCTCCGTTAGACAATTGTACTGCCTTCGAAGAAGTTTCGTTATCCGGGTAGTAATAAGCTAACCCTCCATGTGCGGCATCACGGCCAGCCATTGTAGTCGCCAGTACGCCTGTGTAAGTGCCGGTGCGGTTGGTGTTTGAATAAATAGATCCGCCAATCCTGGCATCAACAAGAAAACTTAGATTGATGTCCCTGTAAGAAAAGCTGTTATTAATTCCGCCTAACCAATCAGGAGTAAATTTTCCAAGATATTGTTTGGTTGGATTTATGGCTGGCGTTCCATCTGCCTTTACAATTATTTGCCCGGAAGCATTGCGCAAATAAGCATTTCCAAACAAGGTTCCATAAGGTTGGCCAACAGCGGCAAGTACCTGCACCGTGCGGTCTGAGCCTAAAACATAGCTTTGTAACCTTCCTTCTTTATCCAGTTCTAACACCTTGCTGTGATTCTGTGAATAATTCAAATTAACGTCCCACCTGAATTGGCTGCTTTTGATAATTCTAATGGCTGCCTGTGCTTCAAAACCTTTGTTATTTATTTTCCCGCCGTTTATCAGTTTTTTGGTATAGCCTGTTGACGGACTCACATCCACACTTAAAATCTGGTCGATACTGTTTGTATTATACACACTCAAATCAAGGTGCAGCGCATCATTGAACAAACCTATTTCCGCGCCCGCTTCTGCAGAGGTGGTGGTTTCCGGCTTTAATTTCGGGTTCAAATCTTTGCTGGCAGCGCTTTGCTGTGGATTGGAACCAAAAGGTGCTGTGAAATTATAAACATTTATAAGTTGGTATGCATCTGCCGCCTTACCCACTTTTGACCAGCCCCCGCGCACCTTTGCATAACTTAAAACATCACTTTTAATATCCAGTGCCTGGGTTAAGATAAGGCTTCCATTTATAGAAGGATAAAAATAGGATAGATTTTCTGCGGGCAAAGAAGACGACCAGTCGTTTCTGCCTGTAAGATTTAAGAATGCATAATTTCTAAAGCCGATTTGCACAGAAGAAAATAAACTGTAGGTTTTTAATCTGCTGAAATAGTTGGATGATATGAGCGGGTCGCGCGAATTACTTAGCGTGTAAAC
>JBQCHB010000118.1:0-3639 GCA_051955075.1 Flavisolibacter sp. | reverse complement strand
ATTCATTTTATGAAATCCCTATAACACCATATTCTGCGCTTCGCTTACTTTTGCGCCAGAATGAACCGCATGGAGATCTACAAGGAATTTTCTTTCGACTCAGCCCATTTTTTACCTCATGTTCCCTACGGGCATAAGTGTAAAAACATGCATGGCCACACCTACCGCTTACGTGTTTTTATTAAAGGCGAACTCGATCCGCAATTGGGATGGATCATGGATTTTAAAGAGCTGAAAGATGCGCTGGCTGGTGTTATTGACCAGTTAGATCATAAATTGATCAATGACATCCAAGGACTTGAAAATCCAACGGCAGAAAATATTACGGTTTGGATATGGAAGCAGATCAAGCCGCTGTTACCACTGCTAAGTAAAATTGAATTGTATGAAACGCCTACAACGGGTGTTATTTATTCGGGAGAGTAACAGATGAAGGTGTTGTTGGGCAAGGCAATTCTTTAAGTCCGTTTTTTCTTTCTTATTTCAATCTTTCTATTGTTATTTCTAATTTAAGAAAAATACCATGCAGTAAAACTGTTTGCGAATTGCTCAATAGTGTTACAGAATGTAAAAGTGAGTGACACAACAGAAGCCCAATAGTAGCAATGCCGTTCAGTATACACATAATTAACCTTCACGTCAATCAGCAGGTAAAAATATGAAAGGCTTTGAGAAAATTCGTTTCAATTCCTGCAATCAATTACATTTGTCCCACAATACACGTAATGAAAGTAACAGCTTCCTTTCTTAGTCTCAACCTCGACCTTCTCAACCACTAAGGTTTGTATTGACTTGCGCTTTTTTTCATTATCATTTCATCATCACTTAAATTCAATTTTATGCAAGCAGCTACGCCTGTAGTTTCCAATACACAATACTATTTAGACCTGGAAGAAAAATATGGTGCTCATAATTATCACCCGCTCCCCGTAGTGTTAACCAAAGGCGAAGGCGTTTTTGTGTGGGATGTGGAAGGCAAACGTTACTACGATTTTTTAAGCGGCTATTCTGCCGTAAACCAGGGACATTGCCACCCGAAAATTATTGCAGCGCTGACCGAACAGGCACAACGCCTGACCCTTACCAGCCGGGCTTTCCACAGCGACCTGTTGGGTGAGTATGCCAACTACATCACCACTTATTTTGGCTACGATAAAGTGCTTCCGATGAATACCGGCGTAGAAGCTGTTGAAACCGCCATCAAGCTGGCAAGGCACTGGGGCTACCTGGTAAAAGGCATTAAAGACCAGCAGGCCAAGATCATTGTCTGCGAAAATAATTTTCACGGCCGCACTACTTCTGTTATTTCTTTCAGCACCGACCCTTCGGCCAGGGATAATTTTGGCCCGTACACGCCGGGCTTTGTTCAAATTCCTTACAACGACCTCGATGCTTTGAAGCTTGCTTTGCGGGACGAAACCGTTGCCGCATTTTTAGTAGAACCCATACAAGGCGAAGCCGGTGTAATGGTTCCGGACGAAGGTTATTTAAGCAGCGCTTATCAATTATGCAAAAATGCCAACGTGCTGTTTGTGGCCGATGAAATACAAACCGGTTTATGCCGCACGGGCAAAATGCTGGCTTGCGATCATGAAAATGTACACCCCGATATTTTGATCCTCGGCAAAGCCTTAAGCGGCGGCACTTTACCCGTTAGTGCTGTACTGGCCAATGATGAGATCATGCTCACCATTAAGCCCGGCGAGCATGGCTCTACTTATGGTGGCAATCCTTTAGCCTGTAAAGTAGCTATCGCGTCGCTTGAAGTGCTGAAAGAAGAAAGCCTTGCACAAAATGCAGCGCAGTTAGGCGACTACTTCAGAAGCGAATTAAAAAACCTCCTTTCTTCTTCTATTAAGCTCATTCGCGGTAAAGGATTATTAAATGCAATTGTTATTGATCATCCTAATAAAGATGCTGCATGGGACTTGTGCCTGGCACTAAAAGAAAACGGGCTGCTGGCCAAGCCAACACATGGCGATAAAATTCGCCTGGCGCCGCCATTAGTGATCACCAAAGAACAAATTGACGAATGCATAGCCATTATTCAAAAAAGTTTGTTGACCTTAGATGCAAAGCTGTAAGATAAGAGCTGTGAGCCTTGAGCTATGAGCTATGAGTTTCGAGATTTAAATGACTGAATGTACTATAGGTCTCGCAGCTCGCAGCTCAAAGCTCGCAGCTAACTCCAAACTACAAACCCCAAACTCCCATGGACACACACCTGCACCACCAGGAACAACACCTGCAAAGCAGTGACTTTATCAAAGACATTGTTATTGGCATGGCCGATGGATTGACCGTTCCTTTTGCGCTGGCGGCAGGCTTGAGCGGCGCTGTAGATTCTACCAGTATCATTGTTATTGCAGGCATTGCCGAAATTGCTGCAGGTTCTATTGCTATGGGATTGGGCGGCTACCTGGCCGGTAAAACAGAACAGGATCATTATAACAGCGAAAAGCGGCGGGAGTATTACGAGGTGGACCATTTGCGCCACAGGGAAATTGAAGAAACAAGAGAGTTTTTTGCAGGCATCGGTCTTGATGAAGAGCTGCAGGCAAAAGCCACAGAGCAAATTGCACAAGACAAAGACAAATGGGTGCAGTTTATGATGAAGTACGAACTGGGTTTGGAAGAACCGGATCCCAGGCGGGCAGGCAAATCGGCCTTTAATATTGGCGTTTCTTATATCGTTGGCGGATTGGTTCCTTTATCGCCTTATTTTTTTGTGGAGCATCCTATCGACGGACTAAAATATTCTGTTGCAGTTACCCTTATTTGCCTGTTCATTTTTGGCTGGTTCAAAAGCAAGGTTACCGGTGTTAACCCGTTTTGGGGCGCCGTAAAAGTAATGCTTATTGGCGCCATGGCCGCTGCCGCAGCATTTGGCGTGGCTAAGTTGTTTGAGGGGGCATAAGTATAGCAGATCACTCGCCTTCACATACTCATATCCAATGCTGTAATAACGAAGAAGCAGCCCTAGACAATACCTTAGAAAGTGATTTTAAATTCTCCTTCTGTTATTTGTTTGGTAGAAGGGCCTATCCCGTTATTTTCATAAAGCGTACCCTGGAAAGTACCAGCGGCAGCCGAAGTGCTGACACTTGTAACATTCACTGTAAACGTATTGGCGGTTAAAGCAGAAGAACCCCAAAAAGCATTAGGAAAGCCCGTGGGATACAAACCCACCTGGCACATCCTGTCAGTTGTACCACTTGAAAATGTACCGTTGTTATACGCCCCGGTTGTTGGCGCTGTAGGGTTTGATGCATTCACCCACAGCTCTTCCTTTGAACCGGCTACATCAGAATTTGTACCGTGTACGCTTATCGAATAAGGAATGCCTGCACTGGGTGGCGTTACATAGTAACCCGTGATGCTGGTATTGAAATTGGTTACAACCCCATCGATCTTACATTTTAAATAAACGCCTGAGCTCCCGCCCGTATTACCACCGCCAGACGTAGGGGCCGAACCAACAGCCACATCAAAAGAGCAGCCATTAGTACCGGGAACGAATGCAAAAGTTCCGGCAGCAGCAGGAGTACCACTGGCAGTGAGTGTTATGTCCTGCACACCTACCTCGGTAAACACACCCGAACCACTAAAAGTTATCCCGTTACTTGTATTGGTAGAAAT
>JBQCHB010000117.1:0-7816 GCA_051955075.1 Flavisolibacter sp. | reverse complement strand
ATCCATGCCTGCATTCATGGCACCGGCAACATCTATTTCCAGGCTGTCGCCGATCATGATACTTTCTTCAGCCCTGGCCCCCGTTTTATTCAGTGCAAAATCAAAGATTTCTTTCTGCGGTTTTAGGCTGTTTGAACTTTCGGAAGTGATCACTTCTTTAAAAAAACCATCCAACCCGCTGTGCTTTAGTTTGCTGTGCTGTGTTTTTTCAAAACCATTGGTAATAAGGTGCAGCCTGTAATCTTTATTTATTAAATATTGCAGCACTTCTTTCGTATCGGGGAACAGGATTGTTCTTGCCGGTAGCAATTGCAAAAACAATTCGTTCAATTGCATGGCCAGTGCTTCATCGGCGATTTTAAAATCGAGCAAGGTGAGCCACATTCTCTTCAGGCGTAGTTCCTCCTGCTTAATATAGCCATTACGGTAGCGGACCCACAGTTTTTCATTGTGCTGCAAATAATTTTTATGAAACAATTCAAAATCATGAACGCCTTTGCTTACAAGATCAAGATCAATATGCAATTGTTGCAGCGTAGCCCTTGCATTGGCATCAAAATCCCACAAGGTATGGTCAAGATCGAAGAACAGGTGTTTATACTTCATGCGGTTGTAAAAAGAGAGAATTAGATTTGTAAAAAAGATTTCAAAAATACACAAATGAATGCAGTAATAACCGGCGCATCAAGAGGAATAGGGAAAGCCATTGCACAAATGTTTGCGCTTCATGGCTACGATCTTTTTTTATGCTCAAAGAATGAAAGCAATCTTTTAGAAACGATAGAAGAATTAAAAACCCGGTTTCCCAATGTAAACATTGATGGCAAGGCTATGGATGTAAGCAAAAAGGATGAAGCGGTTTTGTTTGCTGAATGGGTCTTGAGCAACGCGTCTTCGATAGATGTATTGGTAAACAACGCCGGCAGCTTTATACAAGGCAACGTTTCTGACGAAGCCGAAGGCACACTGGAGCAAATGATGAATGTAAATGTGTACAGCGCCTATCACATTACACGATCCTTATTGCCAAAAATGAAAGCCAATAAAAACGGCCATATTTTCAATCTATGCTCCATAGCCAGCCTTGCTGCTTACCCGGGCGGTGGTTCGTACAGTATTAGCAAGTTTGCCTTGCTGGGATTTTCCAAGAACTTACGCAGCGAGCTAAAAGAATATGGTATTAAAGTAACGGCTGTTATTCCCGGCGCTGTTTACACCGATTCGTGGAAGAGCAGCGGTCTGCCCAAAGAAAGGTTTATGGAAGCCGATGATGTTGCTAAAATGGTATTTGCTGTTTCTCAGCTTTCGCCACAGGCTGTTGTAGAGGAAATTGTCATGCGTCCGCAATTGGGCGACATCTGACCATCAATAATCCCCATGCTCCATTAATCAAATTGAAGAAAAGCATTTTACATCACAAGCTATTTTCGTTTACCATGAAGATGGGCTGCTTTGTTGCATTGTTTTTAACTCCGCTTTTCTGCTTTTCGCAAAAAGTACAAGTGCTGGTACCTACGCAACCTGTTGTGGTAGGTACGGCCTTCCAGGTGCAGTACGTTATTACCGACCCGGCAGATTTTGTTGAGGCATCCACGCCCATATTTGATAGCTGCCGCATCATCAGCGGCCCTAATATTTACAAAGGAAATGCAGTAATTGATGGTAGGCTGCAACCCATTCAAAATATTGCTTACACCCTTGTACCTGTTGCTACCGGCGTTTTGAAAATAGGCAACATCAATATTACATTTAAAAACCTGCCTGATGAACAAAGTGCTTTTGCAGGTATTACCGTGGTACCCCAGCCAAAGGCAAGCTTTAGTGTTCGCTCAAGCTATACCGATGTGGCATTGTATGCGCCATCTGCAAAAAAAGACAGAGAAAAACTGATTGATGAAAATCTTTTTGTGAAGGCCGAGGTGAATAAAAACATTTGCTATGTGGGCGAACCCATAGTTGCTACGTTCAAATTATATTCAAGATTGCAATCATCATCCGAAGCAGAGAAATCGCCTGCGTTTTATGGATTTAGCGTGGTGGATGTTTTAAATATTAACGAAGCACACAGCGCTGTTGAAACCGTTAACGGAAAAGTTTTCAATACTTCAATTCTCAGGAAAGTACAATTATATCCTGTACAGTCCGGAAAACTAATTATTGATGAAATGTATGTGCAAAATCAAATAGAATTTGATGACAGCATAACACACAGCAAAACGGAAGTTCAAAAAGAGATTATTACCAAGCCTATTGCTATCATCGTAAAACCATTGCCTGAAAAACAACCTGAAAGCTTTACAGGCGCCGTGGGAAACTTCTCAATAAAAACCACATTGAGTAAAAATGAAATGCCGCTAAACGGCCAGGGCAAATTGATTGTAAACATCAAAGGCCAGGGAAACTTTATTCAGTTTGCACAACCGCTGATACACTGGCCTGCCGGTATAGAACCTTTTGAACCGGTCGTGACCGACAATATAGATAAGAATGTAGCGCCTATGCAAGGAGAAAGAATTTTTGAATTTGCGTTTGCCGCGGATGCCATGGGCCATTATGTTTTGCCTTCTGTTTCTTTTTCTTTTTTTGATGTAGCTGCAGAAGGCTTCAAACAATTGACCACCGACAGTTTACAGCTAAACGTAACAAAGGCAAACAAAAAAAATGTTCTCGAAGTTATAAAACAGAAATCTTCCGCTCCCCTTGTCTGGATGATTGCTTTGATGCTGGCAATTGCAATTGCAGTATTGATCTTTTTTAAAGTAAAGAAGAAAATGCCAACATCAAAAAATATAACTGAATACCCTGTAAGGCCAAACTACATGCAGCAGATAGCTTCGTTAAAAATAGAAGAGCTTACTGAAAAGCAAGCCTGCATCGAACTACAAAAAATACTTTCCGGCTTTTCGAAAGAGCAATTTCCTTTGCTTTCTCCCCAACAGATACAGGAGCTTCATTCCATATTGCAGGAATGCCAATTTCGTATTTATGCGCAGACTGATAAAAACCTGAAAGAAGAATTGATTACCAGGAGCATTTCTTTAATAAAGTCAGCGTTGGCCAAAAATTCATAGTTGGTCACATCACTCCGCATATTTATAGCCTACACCTCTCACCGAATGAAAATGCTTCGGGCTGCGGCTATCTTCTTCAAAATATTTGCGGAAGTTGAGAATAAAATTATCAATAGTACGGGTAGTGGGATATACGTTGTAACCCCAAACCGATTGCAGGATCTTTTCGCGGGGAACAACTTCATTTTTATTTTCAATCAACAATTTTAAAAGCATTGCTTCTTTTTTGCTTAACTGCAATTTTTCACCGCCGGCGGTAATGGCTTCCTGCGCCTTGAAATCAATAGTGTGCCCGCCAAAACTGTAAATATCTCCAACCGTTGATTTATCCTGCAACTGTTTGTTTTTGCGAATGAGTTTTTGCACCCTCAGCAAAAGCTCTTCTAAATTAAATGGCTTGGTAAGGTAATCATCGGCGCCTTTTTTCAAACCTGTTACACGGTCTTCGCTGCTGCTTTTGGCACTCAATATTAAAATGGGCACTTCTGTATTGGTCAGCCTGATGTTTTGTGTAACGGCATAGCCGTCAATTTCCGGTATCATTACGTCCATGATGATCAAATCAAAATATTCATTCTGCACAGCTTTCATGGCATCAATACCATTGTAAGCAGAAGTGACCTGGTAACCTTCCAACTCCAAATTAGTTTTTAAAGCTTCATGCAGGTTTTCTTCGTCTTCAACTAGCAGTATAGATGGATTTGTATTGGTCATTCTCAAAAATTTTTAAACAGGAAACTGCACTATAAATTTACTACCTTGCGGCAGATTGTTTCTTACCTGGATAGTACCACTATGATCGGCAGCAATTTTTTTGCATAAATATAAACCAAGCCCTGTACCCTGGGTTTTGCGGGTTTGCTCACTGCCAATACGATAAAACTTTTCAAAAACTTTCTTCTTTTCTTCGTCCGGAATGCCTTCACCCTCATCAGCCACTTCTAAATCCACCTCGCCTTCATGCTGCGCCAGTCTTAACTTAATGGGCTTTTCTTTGAGCGAATACTTATTGGCATTTTCCAGAAGATTGCTCACCAATAATTTTAATAACAGCGGATCGCCAACAAATTCAATTTCTTTTTGAATGTTAATCTGTAATGGCCTGTCCGGGTAACGGTTGGAAAACTGGTGCGCCACATCGCTGGAAAGACTTGACAAATCAATTTCTTCTTTAGAAATTTTGTAGGCATTGCCGTCAAGTTGAGAAGAGATCAAAATATTATTGATCAGTGTGTCCAGCCGTAGCGTTTCCTGCAAGGTCATTTGAAGAAACTTATTTTTTTTGGCTTCGTCCAGTTGGTACTTCAACAAGGTTTCGAGGTTCAGCCTTGAAACAGCTATTGGCGTTTTTAACTCATGCGTTACCGCCATTACAAAATTTTGCTGCTGTCGTTGCAATCTGAACTGCCGCCTTACCGAACGATAAATAAAAACAGCACCAACAAGTATCAACAACAAAAAAGTGCTGCCTTCGCCAATGTATTTTGAAACATTTCTTTTTTTCTCCTGTTCTATATTTTGAAGCTGCTGTTGATAAAAAAGATCGTTCTGCAGTTTTATTGAAAGCAAATGCGTTTTCTGCAGTTGAAAAATTTCTTCGTTCTGTCTCTGTAAAGAAAGTGCCCACCAAAATAATGCTGCAATGATGTACACCAATAAAACCCAAAAAGCAATGGTGGCCAACTGAAGCTTACGTTTATGTTCACCCGCCATATTATTCTGATTTCTTTTCCAGCCGAAGTCCAACATCCATTACATGCTGTAAAGGATCTTCCCTCATAATTTGCTCAATTGTAAATGTGTAGTCGCCAGATCTTTTAAAATAGAGCTTTTGATTCTGCGGCGTTATGGATATACGATGTTCGTAAATATCATCCATGGCACTGCCCAACCAGCCTTTTTCTTTTGAGGCCAAAGGCAATTCGTATTGCACTTTCTGAACTGTATCGCCAGGAGCTTTTGTATAAAGGTTGATCCAGATGTTGTTATAATTATAAAGATCGTTGTGCCGAAGAATAATATATACCTGGTAAGGAACCGTGGTATCTTTTATAGTGAATTTAAATTGCGGTTTAAAACTGCTTTTCCATTCATGCCGGGGAATAGGCACTGTTTTTTCATAAAGATCAACATGGGTACAGGAAGAAAAAAACAAAGTGCAAGGCACAAGAAACAACAATACGAAAGAAGAAAAATTCTGTTTTTTAAATAACATAATACAAATCTAAATCCTGTTTTAATAGAAATGCAATTGAACCTTGCCTCTCCGAAATTGCGCCTAGCTTTTACAACACGTTCAGCACCTGCTCTTTTGCTTTCTCCAGCTCATCCTTCATCAGCACCACGCTCTTTTGAATGGTAGCATCGTAAGCTTTGGCGCCGGTGGTATTAATTTCTCTTCCAATTTCCTGCAGAATAAAGGAAAGCTTTTTGCCTTTGAAATCGTCAGCTTCATGCACCACAGACACAAAGTATTCACAGTGATTTTTCAACCGCACCTGTTCTTCGCTAATGTCAATCTTTTCAATATAATATATAATTTCCTGTTCCAGCCGGTTGGTATCATAGTTGTCCTTACCCACATGCTCCTCGAGTAATTTTGTAATACCTTCTTTTATTTTTTGCTGGCGCAAGGGTTCCAGTTTTTCTACCTGCTCCTGTTGTTTTAAAATATTATCAATGCGCAATTGCAAATCTTTTTGCAGCACCTTCCCCTCTTCTATGCGGTGATAGTTGAGGTCGTCAATGGCGGCTTGTATTACGTTGGTAAATTTTTGCCATTCCTCATCTGTTAAGGTTTCACTTGTGGGTGTAATTACTTCGGGCAGCTTAATAAGTGTTGCTAAAATCCCTTCGGTATCTAATCCTAATTCTTTCGATAAAGCCTGCAGTGGTTTGTAATATGCCTTGGCAAGATCGGTGTTAATGGTAACTGGTTTAGCATTGCCTGTTTCTTTTAAATTAATGCTGCAGTCAACAGTCCCGCGTCCCAATTTTTCTGAAAGTAGTTTGCGAATATCGAATTCAAAAGGTTTTAAAAAGGCCGGCATTTTTAGTTGCAGGTCAAATTGTTTTCCATTAAGCGACTTAATGTCCACTAAAAAAGTTTTATCACCCACAGCTTGCTCTGCTCTTCCAAAGCCGGTCATTGATTTTAGCATGTAGAATTTTTTAAAGAAAAAAGTAAAGTTATTTTAATTGAAAATACGCATCTATCCTGTATTGTAATCACTATAAACAAAAAGCCCCGCGATGAGCGGAGCTAATATGTAGATGGGTTAGTAAGTACGGGAATAAAATTCCCGACACAATATTAAAAAGATTTTTCTCTAACTAAAAAATTTTAACGCAAAAATTATTCACATTTTTTTTGCCGTTTGTGAATAGCATCAAGCAATGATCAACAGGTTTTCATCTGCTACGTTAATAAGCAACCAGGAAAAATTATTCCTTATCGAAAATTAATTTCATCATCGTTCTTTCAAATGCAGTATTCATCAATGTTTCAGGCAATGATAAAAAAAGCTGTAAATAATTTGCAATCATTAACAACCTTATATTTTCGATATTCGATCTTGTTCCTCAATCCCATTTACCTTTGAAAAAAACTTTTTCATGCGTTTTGAAAACCCTGTGGCCATTACAGAAATTGCCCGCTTAATTGGTGCCGAAATTATAGGTGATGCAAATGGTTTTGCTTCGGGCATTAATGAAATTCACAAAGTGGAAGCAGGCGATCTGGTTTTTGTAGATCATCCTAAATATTATCAGAAGTGCATTAGCTCTGCTGCTACTTATATTATCATCAATCAAAAAACTGATTGCCCACCACACAAAGCCTTGTTACTGGTTGATGAACCTTTTGAAGCTTACTTAAAAATTATAGAACACTTTCGTCCGTTTCAACCTGTTCATCAAGCTGTCAGCAATACTGCTGTTATTGGAAAAGATACGGTGATCATGCATGGCGCTGTTATTGGCAATCATGTAACCATTGGCAACCATTGCATCATTCATCCTAACGTTGTAATTATGGACCAATGCATTATTGGTGACCACGTGGTAGTACAGGCTGGAACAGTTATCGGCTCCGATGCTTTTTATTATAACAAAAAAACCAACCGCGATGTTCATTATAAAAAAATGCTGAGTGGCGGAAGAGTGGTTATTGAAGACCATGTAGAGATTGGCGCCAACTGCACTATTGATAAAGGCGTAAGTGCCGACACCATAATTGGTGCCGGAACAATAATAGATAACCTGGTACACATTGGGCATGATACAGTTATAGGAAAGAACTGTTTGTTTGCAGCGCAGGTAGGCATAGCCGGGGTAGTTACTATTGAAGATAATGTAACCGTATGGGGACAGGTTGGCATCAACAAAACACTGACCATTGGCAAAGGCGCAGAGATTTATGCGCAAAGCGGTGTTCCGAGTGATGTGGAAGGTGGCAAAAAATATTGGGGCTCTCCTATTGAAAATGCATTGACTAAAAGAAAAGAACTGGTGTGGGTAAAACGAATTCCGGAGTTGTGGGAAAAAGTGATGGGAAAGTAAATTGTTAGTTCCACAGAAATCTTGCAGCAAAGATCAATACTAACTGGAGCCAGGCATTAAAATCCTTATGACAATACAGAACATCCGCAGCCTTCAAAACACGGCAAGGCATACCCGTGTAACCACTGAATTTTTATTTATTACACGGTATTTGCATAAATGAAGATTGAAGATTAGCCAACTTT
>JBQCHB010000116.1:0-3793 GCA_051955075.1 Flavisolibacter sp. | reverse complement strand
TTCCCTAAGCAAGGGCCGCCGCGCTTTTTTCAGGCTATCGTAATAAGTCACATAAGCTTTCCCGGCCGCAGGTGCGCGTAATTCCTGCATTTGAGCTGACAGGTAATAAAGTTTGTGCTCCTCATTGATGCCAAGCAGCTTCTTTAACCTTGCATAATCCTGGTTTACCTTCGAATCGATAAAAACTGCAGTTGAGATAGAATCCTTTAAGTTCAAGGTTATACTACCGGGCTGCAGGTAAAACTTCAGGGCATCTACCTTGTCCACGGGCGCCTTCAGCAGGCCCTTCAGGCCGACAGCCTGGTGATCCATTACCAACGTCGCCAAAACTATAAACGGGGCAGTATTATTCAACCGGAACCTGCCGTCAATAACCGAAGCAGAATCGATGAATTTTTGTCCTTCGTATTGATAAACCAGGTACACCTTTGATGCGGTAATTTTGGGGCTTATTGTGCCTGTTAGCGTAAATGAAAATGTCTCGCTTTGCGCTATCAATTTGCCCCTGAAATGCAACGATAGCACGATGGTTAGTAAAAGTATCTTTTTCATGCTGATATTTGGTTTTTGTTAGACGGTAATAGATAGTTTAACCCTGAATCTCCCGTTCTCATTTTCTATCATGAGCTGATGCAAGCCTGGATAGATCATCTGCAATCGCTGCTTTACGTTGGCGATACCCAAACCGGAGCCTTTTTCAATGTTGATATCAGCAAAAACCGTATTCTCAACAATCATTATCAACTGATGCTTTTCAACCCGGATTTCGAGGTTGATAGTGCCGGGTTTATCTATACTAACACCATATTTCCAGGCGTTTTCTACAAAGGGGATCAGCAGCATCGGCGCTATCTTGTAATTAATTTTAGGGTATTCGATGTTAATCCTGGTGGTAATCTTCAAATTCGCAGGTATGCGCAATTGCTGCAAAGCGAGATAGTCCTCAATAAATTTAAGCTCAGTTTTTAGCGATATAAAGTCCTCCTGCACCCCATCCATATTGTATCGCATCATGTCCGACAATAGTTCTAACGCACCGGCTGTTTTAGAGGCATTTTCCTTTAATGCTATTCCATAAATATTATTCAGCGTATTAAAAAAGAAATGCGGGTTAATCTGAGCCTTCAGCAATTGCAACTCTGCTTCCGACTTTTGCTTATAAAACTTAATGCGCTGGTAGCGATCGTAAAAGAAGTTGTATAGTATGGCATAACCTGCAATGTAGGCCATCATGAGTAACGTCGTCCCCACAAATTGGGCAGCTACAGGAAAAAAAATAGATTTCCGGGTAAAAAGCAAGCTAACCGCCCCACCGATGATTCCAAGACTGACACAGCCGGCAACAAACCGAACCAGCTTTTGACGATTGAATACAAAAACCCAGTTTAGCTCGGCCAATAATGCGAACAACAGAACCGAGAGAATGAAAGTATGGTTAAGATTGTGGTTGGTAAACCTGTCAGAAAATCCCAGCGGGCTGCCGTTGACGTCAACGCTTTGCGGCAGGTCAAACTTGATTTTAAAAAGATATTCAAGCCAACCCCAGATGTTGATCACCAGCCACAGTGTTACGGCATGCAGCAGGAATCGTTTGATAAAATTGTAAAAAGTTGGCTTTTTAATTGTCTCTTCCATTTTTCCGTTTGCTTATTCAAATGAAAGACGATCTTTCCGTTTGCTAAAATAAATGAGGTGAAACCCGGGAAGTTTGTGGTGAAATGAAAAATCAGGAAAATTTTAAAGAAATCGAGCAGACATTTTTGACAGGCGCTATCTTTGCCCGCCTATCCTTTCAAAGAAGCATGCTGGGAATATTAGGACAAGTGCTGCCTTCGGGAAAACTTCAACATGACCACGGATTGCGTCGACTGTCAGCAACAACAACGTAAAATACAAAAACAGGAAGCCTCACTGTCAGCCTATAAAAAACTGCTGACTAACGATCTTACCCTTGTCTATTTTATAAACGCATAATTCTTCAATAGACTTAGTCTCCTGACCTTTTACCGTAAACTGCATCGAGAGAACTACGGTAAAATAACTTCCGGCAAAGCTAGCGTCTGATATTTTTATATCGTGGATTTCGGCTCTCGAAAGAAACTGTTGTTCGCGTTCAATTAAGTTATGCAAACCCGTTAAGGGCTCATTATTGTATACGGGATCGATGCTTACGGCATCATCTGCAAAGAGTTCCCTGTAAGCCTCTACGAATTTTCGCTCCCCGCAAAGGGATGCCAGACGAGAAGATATTTCGTGAATAGTATTCATGACATTTGGTTACTGAAAATAACATGTTTTGACGGAATTCAAATATCGAGGTTCCGGACGAAAAAACATGAACATAAAAAAAGCCGGTAGGTTACAACCAGCGATTTTTTATTCACAAAAGAATTGAAATGGTACTTTATCTTCCAAATCCGCCCAAAACAGTTTTGATAGTGAGTAATATTATCTTAAGGTCTAGTAACGATGTTTGATTTTTTATATAATACAAATCATACTTATGTTTCCAAACACCATCTACAACAGAGGCGCCATACGGGTACTTTACCTGTGCCAAACCAGTAATGCCGGGCTTTATACTATGCCTGAACTCATAAAACGGAATCTCGTTTACAAGCATATCGATAAAAACTTTTCTTTCGGGCCTGGGACCAATTAATGACATTTCGCCTCTTAAAACATTTATTAGCTGAGGGATCTCATCAATACGGGTTTTTCTAATGAATTTGCCAACACGCGTTAAGCGAGGATCATTTTCTTGTGCCCATTGCGCGCCTTTCACTTCGGCATCCTGCCTCATCGACCGGAACTTGATGACCTTAAACTCTTCATTAAACAAACCAACCCTTGTTTGCAGGTAAAAAATCGGACCTGCTGATTCCAATTTGATCAAAATAGCAGTAATTATCGATATAGGCAGCGTTAAAATCAGTAATACTATGGCGTGAAAGTAATCTGCTATTCTTTTTAAACCAACCTTTATTGGATTACGTAAAACTGAGAAATCTTCTTTACCTATAAAATAATCCCAATCTAATAAGTCAATTTCCGTAAAACCGTTTATCTCTTCTAAAAAATTAACAATGGAATAAGCAGTAAAGCCATTTTCAATATAATTGACCAAATGAAGTTTATCCAAATAATCGATGAGATGAGTTTGGTGGTAAAGAATAATCTTTCTGTTCGATGAGAACATCTTCTTTAGCTTTGACGACTTGGTCTCCATCACCGATCTCAGCAAATCCTGAATGCGGGCATGTTCTTCTTCAGGGCAAAATACTTCTATTTTGTTAAATCCCATTTCAAATTCAAAGAACGATGTTTTGTCGTTGTCTAGGTTTCTGCTATAATTTTGTATGATCCGTTCTTCAACTAATTCCATAAATAAATTTTAAAATCCCCTCATTAACGGTTCTCGTAAGATCGCTTAATAAGCCTGTACAGCTTCTATTTGGACTCTCGGTTTATAACAAGTTTAACCAATTTAAGTTTTAGAAACTTAAAATTTGTTTTCCTGGAAAGTGAGAGCCGCAAATAACTGGCAAAAAACGCGTCAAGCATTTCTTCTTTACTATATCTTATTAAGATACGGCAATAAAATATTAAGTGCTACAGCTACGAAAAATAAGAACGGTATTAGCAGGGGCTGGCTTAAGTTATTATATATTAAATCAGATATTTCAGGATAGAATATCTTCCAACGTCAAATTTAGTTTAAAAATCCGGCATACACGTATTTAATATACTTTTGTAATAAAATTATTACTAACGACAATTAAGAAATCTTATT
>JBQCHB010000115.1:0-14134 GCA_051955075.1 Flavisolibacter sp. | reverse complement strand
AGTCCTAAGTCATTTTACGATAAAATCCTTCGTGAAGAAAGAGGGTACAGCCACAAAAGTCTCCTGTGCGACAGTTTAATAAGGGGCAAAACTTTCAAGGTGATAGAAAAAATATCCATCTACAATTTAAGTAGCAGGTTCATGTGTCAAAATAGCCAAGGCTTTTAGGCATCTTACCTGTAAAGGGTATGCTTAATTGAACCACCCTAGAAAATCATGCTGTTAATTTTTTGCCCATAAAACCGAGTATCATATCGGCCTTGTGTAAATTGTCTCTCTCATCACTGTCTTCATTCAGGAGTTGCATCACGAGTTGGGCGCCATACTGCTGCAGGATTTTCTGACCCGCCTTATTCTGGCTGTTGAACGCAATTTCTTTACTTACGAAAGTTTTATTGATGATCCAATTGTTTTGCTGATCGAGCCTGCCAAATAAAAAACCTTCTTTACATATGCCTGCTGTGCGGAACTCTTTATTTGGATACACGTGGTAGCCAACAGAGCCGCTATTGATGAAGAAGGTCTTAATAATATCTACTGTTGAACAGAGGTTTAAATGCATGCGCTCGTTATAACGCTTAAAGAAATGTCCCCAATAGGCTTCCATGCTGTTTTCTTCATCACGCTGGCGCAGTACTAACAAGCCCTCATTGCTATGGTAATAGGTGAGGCAACATGAGCAGGTATCGCCTGTATTGTTGTATTTACCAATTGAGTAAGGTTTGCGGATGATGATGATCCAATTATTTTTAGCTTTTGTTTTTATCGTGTACGCTTTAGCGTAGTCGCTTGTAGGATTGATTTTCCATTTTCTTCTTTCGCGGTCATATTCTTTGAGCAGCCGCTCAAATGTTGTGGATTTTATTATTTGAAGGTCGCGCATAAATGCAGCGGTAACCTCTCCGCGGTTCATTGTGGATATTAGCATGAAAACAAAATACAAATAGATTTTGCGTTGGTCAAGGGGTAACTCCATGAATATTGGAAGAAATAAAAAAACAGTCCTGCAATATTCGCATTAGCCTGGCAACAGAACTGCAACGTTCTGACAAAGGTAAGACGTTGTATTATTTTAGATGAAGCCCACTATAAGATTGCATCCTTCTGGAGTAGAAAAGCTCATAGTACAATTGAATCGCCTCGTTAATGCAGGCAATACCGTGATTGTAGTAGAGTACGACACGCAGGCAACCAAGCTTGGAATCAAATAATTTAAAAAAGGGGCTACACGTTCAGCCCCTTTGGTGCTGCTTCGAATAGACATTGCCAAGTGAGAGTAAATGGTCACTGTATATTCATTGCGGCTATCTTTTAAGATTCAATATTTTTTCATCATAGGCTGTACCATCGATTTGCTTTTCGTATAACTGCATCATATTATCTGAAAGTGCTTTAACATCAAAGATCTCATAACCCGAAGTTGTAACAGACAGGGTCAGCTTTTGATGATCGTCGGAAAGTTGCCAGGTGCCTTCACCTAACGACCTCGTTTCTGCTATTCAAAAGGGAGAAAGGGACATCACTATTACCAGGAGTATCTTGTGTAATAAAGGTGTTTACCGTCATAATGTTTGCTTTAGATGAAGATAAAATTTGGAGAGGTATATAAAGTTACACCGTTTCGGTAGAAGGTTGTTTCAATAGTACCGCTACGCTGAAGATTGGCGATGTGACCGTATTCATTGAACGTCCAGCCGATAACCAATGCGGATTTAGATCCAACCAGCAACGCATCCGCTCTGGAAAGCAAACGTAAACTAACGCTGTTTTCGCATGGGCATTGTGATGCTTGCGCTGGCTTTGTACCTATGTTGTAAATGTATTTGGCGACACCCTCACCTCGTTATCTTCAAATAAAACTACCCCCTATAGCTTTCTCTGCGTAACCACCTACGCTGCTATCTGCTTCACCGGGTACCGGTAGTGTCACTTTTATCCTGCATCCTTTTCCTGGTGCTGTTATCAGCTCCATGGTGCCGTTAAACAGGTGGCACCGGCTTTCCATGTTTTTAAGTCCAATGCCTTTTGATTTATTCCCTGGGTCAAATCCCACACCGTCATCTTCTATGGACAGGCTATACCCCATGTCCCCGGCTTTAATCCACACGGAAGCATTTTTCGCTTTTGCATACTTTAAAATATTCGATACCTGTTCCTGTATGATCCGGTAAAGACAGAGTTTGATGTTGTTGGGGATCTTTTGAACTTCCTCCGCAGGAGGAAGCGAAAGCTCAAGATTTATTTTGCCGGTAAAATTGATATTGTGGACAAGGTCCCGCAATACGTTTTCAAATTCATTGTTTTCAAAAGGAGGGGGCATCATGGAGTGGGCAAGTGCCCTTAGTTCTTTTATCGCCTCCATGATCGCCTCCTGGCTTTTCAATAAACACAGTTCACGCAGATCAGGAAAATTTTTTGCTGTATCAATCATGATTTTAGCTGTTGCCAATATCTGGTTCACGTTGTCGTGCAGCTCCCTGCCAATTTCCATTCTTTCTTTTTCCTGTGCCTCTATGGTGATTGCTGCCATCTGTCGCTGGGCCTGTGTTTCCAGCGCTACCAACTGGTGCTGCAGCCTGCGTACTTCGGTGACATCATGTAAAACGCCGGTAACACGAATTGCCTGATCCTTCATATCACGAAGGATGAGCGTATTGATGTTTACCCAGGCAACAGCGCCGTCGTTGCGAATAACGCGGAAAATTTTTCGCCAGCGGTTTTCTTTGCCTGTCACAGCAACGACAAAGCTTTTCGCCACCGCCGGCAGGTCGTCGGGGTGAATAAACCTTTTCAAATCGTCCGGGTGAAAATTTTCGTTGGTGCTGCGGCCAATAATTTTTTCGATGGCGCTGGAGCAGTATACTCTGTTTTTTTCAAGATTGTAGTCCCATATCACATCAAAAGAAGAATTGGCGGCCAGCTGGAATCGTTGGGTGAGTTCTGATAAAGAGGTTTCCAAAAATTGTTTGTCGTGTTTGATCTGCTGCTTGGCTAATAGTTTTTCAACTGCAAAGGGCAATCGCTGCAACCTGTCTTTAAGAATGTAATCATCCGCACCTTGCTTTAATATTAATATGGCCACTTCCTCCGACACGGCGCCTGTGATCAGGATAAAGGGAATGGAGCTGTTTTTTTCGTTTCGGGCTTTTAGCGCTTTCACGGCATCGAAATGGGGAAGCTGGTAATCGGACAGGATAAGGTCATAGTCCTGCTGGTGTAGCTTTTCGATATACTCACTGGCCGTAGTGGTGAGGGTAAAGCTTGTTTGAAAGGGAATTCGGGACAGTGTTTTTTGGATGACAGCTGCGTCCAGCGGGTTGTCTTCCAGCATAAGGATCCTGACTGGTTTCATAAGTAGGGGTTTAAGGGTGAATAGGGTCGGGTCGGTGAATGGTTGGCTAGCCTAAATGTACTGGCATCCAATTTTTTTTTGATAAAGATTTTACGATACCTGCAATCGTATTTTTACGAACTAAGGCGAAACACTTATGAGGTTGAGTGTCTTTTTTCAACAATGCCAAGATGATCAATGTGAAGAAGACCACTTACTTGACAATGCTTTTGCTATTAAATCGTCGTCCTTCTAGGGGTGTGCATGCATATCTTTTCTCAAAGATATTGACGAAGGGAAGCGGGCTAAGTGCTTTCCCGTATTTTATGCGTTGCTGTTGTAATTGTAATGCTTTATCACTACTTATGTAGCTCGTAAATGACGATCCATACCTGTGAAGGATTTCTATCCGTACAATTGGTTTTATTTTCTTCGGTTTCTACCGCGGAAAATCAGATTTGGTAAAAAAAGCTCCGTACCCTATGAAAGACGGAGCTTCTTTTTTAAGCCGATGCTTATCAGGCTAACTCGGATACCCTGTTTTCAGCCGCTGCTTTGGCATCATAGAAAGAACCTTTCAATTTGTCCCACGTGCCCGAAGCCTTGTCCTTTGCACCGGCCAGGGCATCTTTCACATCTTCATTATCTTTCAGTAGATATACAATACCAGCTACGGCTGCACCCGCGATAAGAATGGTCAATGCTGTTTTCATACTATAGTTTGCAAATACTTATTCAACCTTTGTGCCATAGTCATCAATACCTGGATGAAGTGCCCTATAAAGGATTTCCGGTTCACGCTGCGGAACAGATAGTCGTCGTGATCGTCAGTGTAGCTTTTGGCAGTTAAACAGATTCTTGCAAGTCTCTTGCCCTAAAATCGCATAAGGTTGTAAGCGTTCGCAAACGCATTTAAAACAGCCAAAATCGTTCCCACGAAATCACTAAGCAAGGCCCCGTAAAGACGACAAAAAAATCAATTGGTTTGAGCCATTGTGACCCCAGCCTTGTCTGAACGAGCAGTTGCTATCCCAAATCCCATATTGGTGCTTATCGCAATTCGGTTCCAGGCATTGATGGTAACAACCGCCATAATGACCTGGGCAATGAATGTCTCATCAAAAAACTGTTTTGCTTTGTCATAGGTTTCGTCAGATACACCATGGTTTGCAATTAGCGTTACTTCTTCTGTAATGGCCAGAATTGCCTTTTCTTCCTCGGTAAATAAATTGGTTTCCTTCCACGCGTCTAGTAAAAAAATGCGCTGCGGCGTCTCACCGTGTGTAAGGGCGTCCTCCGTATGCATATTGATACAGTACGCACACCGGTTGATTTGAGAGGAACGGATCTTTATAAAGTCTTTTTGCGTATTGGTTAATTGTGTAGTGGTCAGATAACCCTCAAGCGCATACATAGCCTTGTAGGCCTTTGGTTGTGTTTGTTCAATGTTTACCCTGTTTTCCATTGTAATAGCATTTAAGGTTTTGAAAGTGTAAAGGTCAACATAGTAAAGGAGGAAAAACTTAAACTGGTTTAAGAACGCTTTGTCCTCACCTCAGCAGTAAGTGCAGGCTGGCAGTAAGCCATTGTGCCGATGCCATCCCGGTAGCTTGCATTTTTTGTACCTGTTTGCGTAAAGACAAATCAATTTTTTAATAAAAGAATTGAACTTCGGGGTAAGAATGGTTTCATAGCTCAGTTGATGACTATAAAATTTTAAAGGCATGATCAACAGACCAAAAACTGTCGCGGGTATCAATATACCCGACAGCACGATGGCCACACAAGCAACAGAACTTTTGCTGGAGCATGGTACGGAGTTTCTATACAATCATTCTTTGCGTACGTTCGTGTTTGCTTCGCTGGGTGCAGAGCAGAAAAAGTTGCGTCACGATACAGAACTGCTGTATGTTTCTTCTGTCTTTCATGATCTGGGGTTAACGCCGCATTACAGCAGTCCTGACAAGCGCTTCGAAGTCGATGGTGCCAATGCTGCAAGGGAATTTTTAAAAGGCCACGGATTATCACCACAAGCCTTGCAATTGGTTTGGGACGCGGTGGCACTACATACAACGGTGGGTATTGCGCCTTATAAGGAAGCGGAAGTAGCGTTGTTGAATTATGGTGTTTCATTGGATGTGGTCGGAAATGGTTATGAAGACTTATCGGAAGAACACCGCACAGAAATTATCATGCAGTTTCCGAGAACAGGTTTTAAAAAAAAGATCATTCCCACTTTTTTTGAAGGGTTCAAGCATAAAACGGGAACGACCTACGGAAATATCAATGCCGATATCTGTGCGTACATGATACCCAACTTCGAAAGAAAAGATTTTTGCCATTCTATCTTACATGCGCCCTGGAAAGAATAAAAGAAGCCGTAGAGGTAATGGTAGAGGAAATGGATATTTCTTATCGCTCCGTAAATTAACGGATACGATCAGGAAGATTAGGGTAATAAAATCTATACTTTGACTTGTTACTAACGCTTGTTGTTCTCCGGATATTGGCACGTAGTCTCCGGTGCTCGCTGGGAACGAGTAGCAATAGCCATTAGGCTGCTATATTTCAAGAGAATTCTTATTCGTAACAATCGCTTCAATTTCTCCAATTCCCGAATCACTGGTATAGCACAGGTAATCTTCGTAAGCGCCATAAAGGTTACCATCCTCCGACATCAGTAATACAAGGTGGTCTCTATAGGCAGTCCCTACTGGACATAAACTCTTTCCGATTCGGGGCTTGTAGGCTATGATTATTTTTCCCTTTGTTTCAAGGTGCGTGGCATGCTCAAAATCTAAATTGATATCATCCTGTATCCTATTTCTCTTATTCTGAAAGTAGATAACCAGGCCTCCAAAGTTCTTCATGAAATCAACTACCGCAGGAAGAATTGGATAACCTTCCGACATAGTCTGTTGTTTGATCAGATTTTCATCTGATCGTCTGTTCTCGCTCCATCCCGCTCTTTCCAAAAGTTTATATGCATGTTTATTTTCGTCTTTTATCACTTGATCTTTTTTGTCTTGGGTTGTTACAGGCAATGCGGCGATGCGAGATGCATCTGGAATGCCGGCAGCCTGCTATTCGTATGCTAGCTGCTGTAAAGAAGTATTGATTTTTTTGATTGTAATTCCGTTTTTGGGATCAATATAATCGACAAGAAAATTTTTATCAAACCACAGTGTCGCCTTAGGCTCGGGAAAATCGGCTTTTGAAATCTCCTGCTTTGGCAGCGTTTCAATTTTAAAAGCCAAAGTTGTTAGGTTCAAAATTCCCAAAATGGCGGTCGTGGGCTTAAGTTGTGCCGACACAAAATATAACCTGTCCCCCTTGATATTGATAGAGCTACCATAGCCCATAGGGAAATTCAAACTCATATATTTCGGAATTACTACCGTTGTCAATTCTTTTAAGTCTTTCGAGTACACCGAAAGAAAGGCATCAGACGTAGTCCACTCATCGCTTCGCGACATAGCACTGTTAGGCACATAGTTCATATAAGAGGCGTGGGCTTCTCTCAACACAATTATTTGATCTGCATGTTCAAGTATTGCTGTAACTCTTAAATTATCCCAATCGTCGGTGTGCGGTTTTTCACCAGCGTTGCCTGCTGCTTTAATTGCCTCTTTCTTTTGCTTTATAAATTCTTTGGTTACAACAGTGGATGAAGACTTCTTTTTGTTGTTGGTAAAATCCAACTGGTAAAGTTCCAAAGCCTCGGCCTTATCTGGGTTTTTATATTCCAGGCTTACATAAATATTGTCAGCCTTCTCCGTTGCAAATAACCTTGAATTAAAAACACTTTTGGATTTGCGCTCAAAAGGCAGCAGCATCATTCCTCTTTTCTCGCCTGCAGCGGAAAAACAATAAATCTCCATAGCATCTTCTTCATTAAAAGTGCTGATATAAACACCTCCCTTGCTATCTGCTATACAATCCCTAAAGGTAGAGGATGGATCAATTTTCAATGTTACCGGGGCACTAAGTTGTAATTGATTATTTAAACTTAAAAGGGAGAAACTGCTGGTGGCGCCTTTCTTGCCCGAATCATGCCGGATACCTACATAAAAGAAATTGCCATTTTTTGAAGATAATAACTTGAGGTATTCGTCGTCAGTTCTTTTATAAAGGCTCTTTGTGGCAAGCAGTCTTCCCGAAGAAGGATCAATTTCAACGATGCCGTATTCCTTACTAAAGCCACTGAAGGTTTTAAAATCTGCATTCGTAATAACAATAACCTTATCTCCAAATAAGGCGATCTTCATCGGGATGCCCTTTATGGCCGTGTTCCATTTAACTTTTCCATCTGAATTAACCCGGATTACTCCGTATTCATCTTTCCTATAGGCTACCAATACAATGGCTTCATTAGGTTCAATATACACTTTGCTTGCTTCTACATCATCTACCGATTGTTTGAAAGGCTCCTGCGAATAATAAAAAAACGAAGGATTGTTATCATGAGCTTGTGAGGGAACGATACTCCATTCAAGGTTTTGTATCTCTACAACTTTTCGTTGGCTGATCGCAGTTAAGCTGAGGGAAAATAACACCGATAAAAAAATGAAAACTTTCATAAGTTGAACCTGTTATAAATTTTAAAGACTAGGTAAAGCCATTAAGTTAACTCATAATTATTATAGCGCTGTTGCTGCCCCCACTTCTGCTGGTAACGATGAAGCAAAATCACTGTTGGAAAAACCATTCTTCTTTGTTTTAACGACAAATAAAACTGCCTTTGCCTTATGGTATGTTTCGCCATTCCGTTCGTTGTATAGTCGGGGTGATACAAATGATCAAAACGATTGGTCTGCTGCTACATGGTTCTGACTTTTTCTCATGTGCATGTTTGGTTACCGGGATGTGTTTTTACGCGTCCTTAAAATACTAAACTTAGGAACTTGGAGATGCAGCCCATCTCCTGCGGGAGCAGTTTTTACTGCTCCCTATGTTTTTCTTGATGAATTTGCTTTGCCATAAATACAAAAACATTTTACTTACATTGGAAGCATCGCAGCCTTGTTCGGACAATCAGAAAAAGGTGGAATCTGCATTTCAAAAATGTTATCAGCTTTGGAGCGAAATGCAGCACGAAATAAATGCCGCCGAATTAGACACGAAAGACCTTATTACACTAAACAAATCTGTTCGGTCCGAACTGCTTTCCAGGATTGAATATTACGTGCTGCATTATCATGCCCTCTTATTTCGGCCTTGTGGAAAAAAAGCCCTCAGTCAGTTTTGGTACCGTGAATCATTGCGACTCGAAAAGTTTCAAAAAGAGCATACCGGTTTTTATCATTACTACCGCTCAGCGCAGGTGCATCTCGATGCGTATTACTACGGGCATTTGTCGATAGATTTTGCCGATCCTTCATGTGGCACTTTCATTCTATTGGTGGCAGCACGGCTGTCGTTCAGCATCTGGAAAGAATCAACTACATGTTCTTTGCGCTGATTTACCATCGATCGCCCTGTTCTTCCTGGGTATTGGTTTGCGGCTTGTTGCGCACGCAACCTATTACATTGAAGCAGGCTTACGAGGATACAGAGTATAAGCAGGGAACACGGCGTTTTGGTTGACAGCATGGCTTTCAAATATAATACCTTAAGATGGAAATTAGCGCCTGCTTGTATCATGTGCAGCATCCATACAGGCGGTAAGCGTTTATTCTTTATGATTATCCCGGCACTCAATTAGTTCTCTTCTCTGGTCTTACGTCAATTGAATCTTTCCGCGGCGTTCCTGCAAGCATTAATTTCGGGGGCTTTGTTCTTTAGCAAAATAGAAATGTTTTGTTGAAGTTTTCATCATTAGCCTGTAATGAGGCAAGCGGTTGTTATATGCAGTGTATGGATCACCGCGAGAAGCCATTTGCCTGAGGTGCCTGTCTGGCCCGGGGCACAGGCTTACTGGTAAACACAGGTAAATGCGCAAACGGTTGCATCAAAACAGCTTGCCTGTATTGGGCTATCTTGTCCAAAGGCCGGTGTAAGTTGTGGTTGAAGAATTTTATCGACTGCACCGCATGTGAAACCGGTGAGGGTATCACGGGCAAATGGGATCATTATTCCCAGGAAAATAAAGAAATAAGCAACAGAAGCAGCAGTAGCCGCTCCCTGTATTTGTCAATCGATTAATTCACTTTTACAATATAAATGAAACAGAAACTTATCCTGATCTTAAGCCTGCTGCTGGCACAGTTCGGCGCTTTTAGCCAGGCAAGTCCCGAAACGTTCGCTATCGGTGATTCCGCTTTCATGTTGAATGGAAAGCCATTTATCATCCGTTGCGGCGAGATGCACTTTGCCCGCATACCGAAACCATATTGGCGTCAGCGCCTGAAAATGGCGAAGGCGATGGGATTAAATACCGTATGTGCTTACCTGTTTTGGAATATGCATGAAAAGGAGCCAGGGAAATTTAGCTGGGAAGGCCAAAGCGATGCGGCAGCGTTTTGCAAAATAGCGCAGCAGGAGGGCTTGTATGTGATACTGAGGCCCGGTCCTTACTCCTGTGCCGAATGGGAATTTGGTGGACTGCCCTGGTGGTTGCTGAAAGACAAAACCATGAAGGTGCGCACACAGCACCCGTATTATTTAGAGCGGTGCAAACAATATTTAACGGAAGTGGGCACACAATTGGCACCGCTGCAAATTACCCATGGCGGCCCAATACTCATGGTGCAGGTGGAGAACGAATATGGAAGTTTTGGAAATGATAAAGAGTACATTGGTATTATAAGAGATGATTTAAAAGAAGCAGGTTTCGATACGCCCTTTTTTACCTGCGATGGGCCCGTGCAATTAAAAAATGACGTCAGGCCTGATATTTTTGCGGCTGTAAACTTTGGCGGCAATCCCGAGAGTGGGTTTAAAGCCTTGCGGGAGGTACAGCCGGCCGGGCCGCTCATCTGCAGCGAATATTATCCGGGTTGGTTCGATAGCTGGGGCCGGCCGCACCATACCGGCAGCAGTGAGCATGTTGTAAAAGAATTAGGCTGGATGCTCGACCATAAAGCGTCTTTCAGCATTTACATGGTGCATGGCGGCACCACCTTTGGCACCTACAGCGGTGCCAATGCGCCGCCTTATTTACCGCAAACCAGCAGCTACGATTACGATGCACCTATTAATGAAAGTGGGGAGGCTACACCTAAATTCTACGACCTGCGTGCCTTGTTTAAAAAATATTTACAGGAAGGAGAGAAGCTGCCTCCCGTGCCGGCAGCCATTCCAAAACAGGCTATTGCACCATTTAAGTTAACACAATACGCTGCTGTATTCAACAACCTGCCCAAGCCCATTGTCACAGATACGGCTTCGCTCTTTGAAGATCTTGACCTTCCCTTCGGTGCCATGCTTTATGAAACCACGATTCCGGCAGGTGAAAAAGCGACCCTGACTTTCGGTGAAATACATGATTATGCGTTGGTGTATGTCAACAATCAATTCGCCGGTACCATTGACAGGCGGAAAAATACGTATTCCCTGTCCCTGCCTGCGCGGGCCAAACCATCCACCCTGCGCATTTTTGTTGAAGCAATGGGCCGGGTAAATTATGGGGGTCTCATGCACGACCGAAAAGGCATTCATGGACCAGTCATGTTGAGCGGTAGCCATGCAAAAAAAGAATTGAAGAAGTGGAAACAATATCGCATACCCATGGTCGCAAACAACCTGCCTGTCAGTTTTACGCCACTTACATCAGTTGACAGAGACCAGCCTGCATTTTATAAAGGGCATTTTACGACCAATAGCAATGCTGATA
The DNA here is from genome assembly GCA_051955075.1 of Flavisolibacter sp. Lineage (GTDB taxonomy): Bacteria > Bacteroidota > Bacteroidia > Chitinophagales > Chitinophagaceae > Flavisolibacter. The sequence goes on along the minus strand of JBQCHB010000115.1, from coordinate 3,029 downwards.
CTTATCTCGACATGAGCAAATGGGGCAAGGGGCTTGTATGGGTGAATGGCATTTGCCTTGGCAGGTATTGGAATATCGGCCCTACACAAACCATGTTTTTGCCGGGCTGCTGGCTAAAGAAAGGCCGGAACGAGGTAATCGTTTTTGATATGAGTGCCAATAAAAATCCAACCCTGTCAGGTATCACAAAACCCATACTGGACGTGATAACAGAAAGCCAGGCGACAGTGCATAAAAAGAAAGGACAGAAATGGATGGCTGATGGTGGTGCTGCACATTATACTGGCAGTTTTGAAAACACTACCAACTGGCAAACCGCAACGTTTATACCAGTGGTGGGCCGATATTTCTGCATAGAGGCATTGAGCAGTGTTGACGGCCAGCCTTATACCACCATTGCCGAACTGGAACTGCTGGACGAGCAAGGGAAAAAGATACCAAGAAGCAACTGGAAAGTGGTGTATGCCGATAGCGAGGAATTGCAAAGTGATGATGGGAAGGCCGACAATGTTTTTGACCTGCAGTTCACCAGCATCTGGCATACGCAATGGCAGGACGCTTCGCCCAAACACCCGCACCAGTTGGTGATTGATTTGGGCAGCGCCAGAAAAATAGGCGGCATCAGCTATTTGCCACGGCAGGACAGTAAAAACGGGAGGATAAAGGACTATCGCCTGTATTTTTCTGAAAAACCTTTTAGGTTGGAGGCTAAGTGATGTTTTGATCTTTTGATTGTCTGCTGTGGGGCTGGTTGGTCAGAACTATCCCATCGTTTATAATTTGATCACGTATATGAAGCATTTCAAAATAAAAATATCCTGTAGGGTGCAAAGTTTTTTCAAAGAAAAGCGGGTCAGGGGCGTTATAGCTTTCCTTATTTTTCTTTCAACAAATCTGGGAGCACAACAAAAGCCAAACATTATCCTCGTGTTGGCCGACGATATGGGTTACAGTGATATTTCCTGCTACGGTAATCCCCTGATTCAAACGCCTTTTTTGGATGGAATGGCGCGTAAAGGAATTCTATAAGGCTTGCTGAATTTAAAGGAAGCAGAACGTTTCTCTTCCAGTGCAGCTACCGCCGTATTAGCAATGTAAACAACGGCGCTTTTGTACCGTATCACAAGAAAAACGATGCAGTTCGAACCCTAAGAACAAGCTCTTTGTTTGCCGAAATTCCTTTACTGGTAAGAGATATGGAAGAAAATAAAAAAGGCAATTCCAAAAAGAATTGCCTTCAATCGCATTCTGTGCCCGGGACTGGATTCGAACCAGCACACCTCGCGGCGCCGCCACCTGAAGACGGTGCGTCTACCAATTTCGCCACCCGGGCAGGGCTGCAAATATAGATTCAAAATGAAAACTTCCGATAGTTATTTTGAAGAATTTACACAGCTACATTAAAGTCCCTTAATGCATCATTCAGGCTTGTTTTTAAATCGGTGCTGGGCTTGCGCTTGCCAATGATCAATGCACAACTAACACTATATTCGCCTGCAGGAAATTTTTTACTGTAGCTTCCGGGAATTACGACGCTTCTTGCCGGTACCACACCTTTCATTTCAACAGGTTCGCTGCCACTAACGTCAATAATTTTCGTTGATTGCGTCAATACTACGTTGGCTCCCAACACGGCTTCTTTTTCCACACGCACACCTTCTACTACAATACATCTTGAACCAACAAAACAACCGTCTTCAATAATCACTGGAGCGGCTTGTAAAGGTTCCAGTACGCCGCCGATGCCGACACCTCCACTCAAGTGCACACCCTTGCCAATTTGTGCGCAGCTTCCAACTGTTGCCCATGTATCAACCATCGTGCCTTCATCAACATAAGCACCGATATTTACATAAGAAGGCATTAGTACCACGTTCTTTGCAATGTAAGCACCATACCGGGCAACAGCATGCGGTACAGCACGAACGCCTAATTCCTTATAATTTTTTTTCAGTAACATTTTATCGTAAAATTCAAAAGGCTCTACATTCCACGTCTGCATGGGCTGAATGCCAAAATATAATAAGATAGCTTGTTTTACCCATTCGTTTACCTGCCAGCCATTTTCGGTGGGTTCGGCTACACGCAATCTACCCTTATCCACTTCTTCTATCACTGCTTTTATATCATCCTGGATAGCTTGCTGCGAAAGCATTTCACGGTTTTGCCATACTTGTTCAATAGACTCTCTTAACTTCATCGAAAAATTTTTTGCAAACATAGTTACTGCAAATGAAAATTCTGGTTCGTTTACCAAATTGGCTTGGCGACATGGTAATGTCGGTTGCTTTTATTGAACAATTGCCGCATTTTTTTCCGGGAGCGGAAGTGAGTGTGATCGCTAAAAAAGGCATACATGAATTGCTTCCATACTTTCCAGCTACCAAGCATCAATTCATTTTCAGCAAAGACGAATACAAAGGTTTTGGCAGATTGTGGAAATTTGGCAGAGAGATCAATGCCACAGAAAAGTTTGACCTTTTCTTTTGCCTGCCTGATTCATTTTCCTCGGCCTTTATGGGATATGCCACCGCCGCCAAAAAAAGGATTGGCTACAAAAAAGAGTTGAGAGAAATTTTATTGACCAATACATACAATAAGCCAAAGAACATTCATAGGGTAGAAGAGTACGTAAAGCAATTAGAACTTTTTACCGGGCAAAGCGCTTCAGCAATAAATGTGCAATTACATCACCGTATTCCAAAGCAGGATCATGTTGTTGTGAACATTAACTCCGAAGCTTCTTCGAGAAGATTGACTGTAACTAAGGCCATTGAAATAATAAACCGCTTGCGTCAATCCGTTGATCATAAAATCATTTTGATTGGCGGTCCAAAAGAAAAAATTTTTGTTGAAGAAGTATTGAATCAATTGCCTGACAAAAACAATATTGAATCTGTCGCGGGTAAGACATCGCTGGCTCAATTAATAGAAGTGCTGGCGTCGTCAAGACTGATGCTGACAACCGATTCAGGGCCCGCACATTTGGCTAATGCTTTGGGCACACAAACTATTGTATTGTTTGGTGC
>JBQCHB010000114.1:0-3729 GCA_051955075.1 Flavisolibacter sp. | reverse complement strand
CACTATTGAACTTTCGTTGCCCCGATAGCTATCGGGGCACGCTTGTACATCCTGTTGTTTATTCAGCATTTGATCAGTCAAATTGATGATATTGCTTTAGCTCAATAAAACCAAAACCTGATGCCCATCATCAAGCATTCGTCCTCTTATCGTGATCCTTCGGGTTTTCTGTTTTATGAAAATGACATTTTGTACCGCCAGGTGAACAACATATTCAAAGATGATTTTGACCTTTTTATTTCCAGTGGATTGTACCAGCAATTGGTTGATAAAAATATTTTGATACCACATAAAAAAATCGAAGAAAATATTACGGGATCAACTGATTGGTATCAAACAATTCAGCCTGAAAAAATTTCCTTTATCTCTTATCCTTACGAGTGGTGTTTCGATATGCTGAAAGACGCAGCACTTTTAACATTGGAAGCAGCACAGGAAGCCATGAATTATGGAATGATGTTAAAAGATGCATCGGCTTACAATGTACAATGGCATAAAGGCAAAATGATTTTTATTGATACACTTTCATTTGAAAAATGGGATGAATCAAGACCATGGATTGCCTACCGGCAATTTTGTGAACATTTTTTAGCGCCGCTTGCCCTGATGCATTACCTTAAACTGCCCCTTCAAAACTTATCCTTTGCTTATGCCGATGGCATTCCATTGACCCTTGCGAAGAAGTTATTACCATCGAGAAGCAAATTCAATTTGAACACGTATTTGCATTTACACCTGCATGCAAATATTTCAGAAAACGCTAAAACTGCAAACCCAAAACGCCAAACCCTGAAACCCTTTTCTGCAACCAAACTGAAAAATCTTTTACGAAGCCTTGAAGAAACAGTCCGTTCTTTTTCACTAAACAATCCATCAGGTGTTTGGTCGGGTTATTACAATGAAGCCTTTCAAAGAGAAGATTACGTAGTGCCAAAAAAACAGATCGTTGAAAACTGGATTAGCCGCGTAAATGCATATTCAGCCATTGATGTGGGAGCAAATGAGGGCGAATTTTCCGAATTGCTGGCCGCAAAGAATATATTTACGATCAGTGCCGATTTTGATCATTATTCGGTAAACAGGTTATACAATACGACAAAGAAAAATAACAATGCTTCCATTCTTCCATTGATTATTGACTTTGCCAATCCTTCGCCTGCTATTGGTGTAAACAATGAAGAAAGGAGTTCTTTTTTGCAACGAACAAACACAGAACTGGTGCTTGCCTTAGCCGTCATTCATCATTTAGCCATTGGAAAAAATATTCCGTTTGAAAACATAGCGGCCATGTTTCAAAGCCTGGGCAATTGGCTGATCATAGAATTTGTATCCAAAGAAGATGAGAAAATTCAATTAATGCTGCAACAGAAGAAAGACGTATACTATGATTACAATGAAGAAAAATTTATAACCGCTTTCAAAAATTTTTATTCTATCATCGAAAAAGCCGAAATAGGCAATTCGGGAAGACGCCTTTTTTTAATGAAAAGAGCATAACCAATACACTGTTGCGACTGTGAAGTGAACAATGCAATTACAATTCGCCTAAACCAAAAATTTTATCCAGGCTTGCAGTGATTCCTATTTGGTTAAACGCAATATTTCTTTGATAGTTTGACCGAGCATACAGTATTTGCAGCTTTTGAAATTTGATACGAAGGCCCATCGAAAATCCATTTAATCCATTGCCGCCAACGCCTGAATTTAATTCTGTTCTTCGAAGATGATTGTACCCAATCGTAGCTTCCAAATTATTGCCAATGAAAATGTGAGAAGCCACTACAAAATGATTGACTAGTTTATTTAAAAAAGAATTACTGACCTGCAAAGAATTGTTGCTGTTAAATTCTGCATCATTATAAACCGTGTTGAACTGGTGAACGTGTTGTGCTGTTGCAGAAAAAGCAAAGGGAGCTTTGGACAAGCGTTTAGTAATTCCAATTTGTAAATCAAAAGGCAGGTCTTCTTTTTCACCTGCATACGTTTTCAATTGAAAGCCCATATTCTTTGCAACAAACGAAGCAGAGAAATTATTGGTTGTATCAGCGTAAAGTACGCCTACATCAAAAGCCAAAGCACTGGAGCTGTATTGCTGGTAGCTTGAATGAATGAATTTCATGCTCAAGCCATAACTCCATCTATCCATGTATTTTTTTGAAGCTTCTGCCTGCACCACATAGTCTACCGGGTGAAAACTGCCGCTTATATTTCCTGCCGCATCCGTTTGTGGAATAGAACCGTAATCAACAAAATAAATATGACCGCTGAAAGTTGTGTTTAATTTTTCGCTTTGGTAAGCACCAGTTGTACTGTAAGTTTTTATACCGCCTAAAAAATTATTGAAGCTAACGTTCAATTGGCCATGCAGTTGCGGATTGAGTAAAGCCGGATTGTTAGCAGCAAGTCCAACTTCATTTGCTTGGTAAGAACTATTAACACCACCTGCAGCCGTAAGTAAAGGATTCGAAGGAAGTTGTAAAAAATTATAAGCAGCACTCCCACCTATGGTTTGAGCACTGCTTATAACTGACAAGGCGAAAAAAGATATAATGAAGCAGCTTCGCAAAAAGTTTTTAGTTGAAAGATAAAGATAGCTTTTTGCTTTCCAGTTAATCAACCAAAGCCTGTTCAATCACCTGGCTCATTGTTTTTACATAATGAAAACGAACGCCTTTTATGTAGTCAGGATTGATTTCCTGCACGTCTTTCTCATTTTGCCAGCATAAAATAATGTCTTTCAAGCCTGCCCTTTTCGCTGCCAATACTTTTTCTTTAATACCTCCTACCGGTAACACTTGTCCACGCAAAGTAATCTCTCCTGTCATGCCTAAATAAGGCTTTATTTTTTTGCCCGTAAAAGCCGACGTCAATGCCGTTAACATCGTTACACCTGCACTTGGACCATCTTTTGGCACGGCACCTTCGGGCACATGTATATGAACCGTTTTCTTTTCTATGATAGACGGATCAATACCATATTTTTTTGCATTGGCACTGAGGTAGGACAAAGCTGTAGCAGCACTTTCCTTCATTACATTACCCAAATTGCCTGTCAATCTCAGGTCAGGTTTTCCATCACTTAAAGAAGCTTCAATAAATAAAATATCGCCACCCACATAAGTATAGGCCAGGCCAACTGCCACGCCGGGAATGGTGGCTTGCTTATACATTTCATTGCTGTACTTCGATCTTCCCAAAATCTTTTCTACATCATCTGTCGTAAGGCTTGATTTTATTTTTCCCTTTGTTGCCAATTGCCTTGCCTGGTTACGCATAATAGCAGCCAGTTGCCTGTCCAATTCTCTAACGCCACTTTCTCTTGTATAATCCTGGATGATCTTTTCTAAAACTTTGTCAGAAATTTTAAATTTGGTTGACTTCAGGCCATGCGCATCTTTTTGTTTTGGAATTAAATGCCGCTTGGCAATTTCAATCTTTTCTTCCACGGCATAACCACTTAGCTCAATAATTTCCAAACGGTCTCTCAACGCAGGTTGCAGCGTTTGTAAGTTATTGGCCGTAGCAATAAATAATACTTTGCTTAGATCATATTCCAGCTCAAGGTAATTATCGTAGAAAGAGTGATTTTGTTCAGGGTCTAAAACCTCGAGCAAGGCGCTGCTTGGATCGCCACGAAAATCTGCTCCCACTTTGTCAATTTCATCGAGGATCATTACAGGATTGGAAGATTGTATTTTACGAATGTTCTGCACAATTCTTCCGGGCATA
>JBQCHB010000113.1:0-11515 GCA_051955075.1 Flavisolibacter sp. | reverse complement strand
GATGCGCATCTTTAGCTGCTTGGCTTTTTGCAAACTGTCAATGAATAAAATGGTTCTGTAATCAAGCCCGCAATCATCAACTGTAGTTAACCCAACCGCAAAACAATTCTTTTGAGCAGTCATTAAACCATTTTTCATTTGGGTTAAAGAAGGCCCAGGAATTTTGGCGCTAACCAGGTCAACGGCATTGTCAACTAAAATTCCAGTCAGCTTTCCATCTTTCGTTTCTACTTCGCCGCCATTCAGCGTAAATCCAGGTTTAACGCCAGCAATGTCTAATGCTTTTTGGTTGGCAATGGCTGCGTGTCCATCCACTCTTTGCAGAATAACCGGCCGGTTAGGAAACAACTGGTCTAGTTTTTCTTTTGTTGGAAATTCTTTTACGGCCCAATCGTTTTGATCCCAGCCACGGCCAATGAGCCAGCCTTGGGTATGTGTTTTGGCAAAGGCCTGCATCTTGTTCAATATGTCGTTCCAACTAGTGGTGCCTACCAGGTTGGCAGTTTGCAATCCTAAACCATAACTAAAAAAGTGTGCGTGGGCATCAATAAAGCCAGGATATACAAATTTCCCTTTTGCATCTTCCAGTTTCGTTGCGTTGTATTTGGCAAGCAATACTTTTGAATTGCCGGCGTCAACAATTTTTCCACCATTCACTGCAATGGCAGAAGCAATGCTAAAGTTTTCATCAACTGTGTAGATTCTTGCATTGTACAAGAGCAGGTCAACTTTTTGCTTTTGAGCGAAAGAAGAATGAAATGAAGCAACAGCAAGACAAAGAAGAAGATATTTCATACGCTAAATTAACTGAAGGTTTCAATTGATTATTTCAAAAACAGTTGCGGATGTTTTTTGTTGTGATCTGTTTTATCCTGGTAAGCTTTTGCTGCTTCTAAAATGGAAGCTTCATCATATAAGTTGCCAACCAGCGTAATGCTCACAGGTGTACCTTTTTGAGTGAACCCCATAGGCATGCAAATAACAGGATTGCCGGTAAGGTTGGTAATGGATAATTGGTTGCCCGTGAAAGTGGGAACAATAACTACATCATAATCCTTCATAAAATGCTGCATGTTTTCGCAAAGCGTGGAGCGGTAACGATTCGCATTAATGTACTCCACTGCAGGTATCAGTCTTGCAGAACGAAAAGAATTTGGCCAGAAATCTTTATCCTGTCTTTCAATCAAATCGTCCCTGTTGGTTCTTGTCAATTCGTCAAAGGCTGCTGCTGATTCTGCATTTAAGATAACGCTTACAAGATTGGCTGGATAAACGGCAGAATCCGGAAAGTTCACTGCCTTTACTTGTACGCCCATGGCTTTGTATTCATCTAATACTTTCCATTCCATGGCATCTTTAGACAAGCGCTTAAAATAATTTTCGGCGTAAGCGATGCGCAGCTTTTTAATATCTTTTTTTTGATTGTAGTTAAATGCATGATCAACCGCACTTGCATCCTTACCATCTGTGCCTTTTATGTAGTAATAAACAATAGCATCATCTTCGGCGCTGCGACAAATAGGTCCGGCTTTATCAAGGCTCCAGCATAAAACCATGGCGCCACTTCTGCTTACTGTTCCAAATGTTGGACGCAGTCCTGTTGCACCGCATCGTGCAGAAGGAGAAACAATGGAACCTAAAGTTTCTGTGCCTAATGTAAATGGCAACAGACCTGCTACTACCGATGCAGCCGAGCCTGCAGAAGAACCGCTTGATCCCTGCAAAAGATTCCACGGATTTTTTGTTTCTCCACCAAACCATTTATTGTTATAAGCCAAAGCGCCTAATGAAAGCTTGGCACATAATACGGCGCCTGCATTTTTTAATTGTGTGTATACATAAGCATCTTCGTCAACAGTTTGATCTTTATACGGTGTAGAGCCCCATGTAGTTTTGTAACCTTTTACAGCAAACAAATCTTTCAATCCATAAGGAATGCCATGCAGCGGCCCACGGTATTTTCCTCTTTTAATTTCATCGTCTGCCTGCTTTGCCTGCTGCATCGCTAAATCTTCTGTAATGGTGATGACACTTTGCAAGGTGTCGCCCCATTCTTTCAAGCGATCAATAAAAAACTTAGTGAGATCGACGCTACTGATCTTTTTATTTTTTACCAGCGATGCCAATTGCATGATGGAATAAAAAGCCAGGTCATTTTTATTAGTTGGTAGCACAACGTTTGTCGGTATGGTCCAAATAATTTTTTGTTGGGCTGTCGGAATTTTAGATCCGTAAGGCGCCGGGTTAAATGCAAAAGGAAAAGGCAGGTCGTTCTTGGGTAGCTGCTTATGCATGTTTACATAAATGCTTTTCCAGTAAGTAATGTTATCCAGCATGGAATCGGCTTCGGCTTGTGTAAAATCGAGGTCGTACAAGGAAGCGGTTTGCTGTAATAGTTTTATGGAATCAGCTTTGGTTTGCGCAGACGAATGAATTGTTGCGATGAGTAAAACAATAAAAGCAAGTCGTTTCATACAAGATTTTGAAGCAATCAAAGTAAGATAAAAATGACTAACTTTTGCCCACAAACTACTGACATGAGAAAGCTTTTCTTCTTCTCTTCGTTGCTTCTTGTTTTGTCTTCGTGCAGGTTTAAAGTAAATGTTGAAGATCCGTCTGATATTAGTGTAAAGGAATATTTTAATTATGGCAATAACAGTGTGCAGGCCGGCGGTGTCAGAATGATTCCAATCACTACGCCTGTTGGTAATTTCAATGTATGGACAAAGCGCTTTGGTAACAATCCAAAAATAAAAGTGCTGCTGCTTCATGGTGGCCCTGCTGCGGGGCATGAGTATATGGAAGCGTTTGAAAGTTTTTTTCCGAAAGAAGGGTTCGAATTTTATGAATATGATCAACTGGGTTCTTCGTACAGCGATCAGCCAAAGGACAGCAGCCTTTGGACAATTGACCGTTTTGTAGATGAAGTAGAGCAGGTTCGGAAAGCATTGAACCTTGATAAAAACAATTTCTATTTGTTGGGCCATTCATGGGGCGGCATTTTGGCCACTGAGTACGCATTGAAGTATCAAACCAATTTAAAAGGATTGATTATTTCAAACATGATGTCGAGTTGTCCGGATTATGGAAAATATTCTGAAGTGCTGGCAAAAGACATCGACCCAAAAGTGGTTGCCGAGATCAAACAACTGGAAGCGAAAAAACAATATGATAATCCACGATACGAAGAATTATTGATACCGAACTTTTATGTAAAACATATTTGCCGCCTACAGCCATGGCCAGAGCCCGTGGTGCGTTCATTCAGGCATTTGAATAAGCAAATTTATACCATGATGCAAGGACCATCAGAATTTGGCATTAGTGGCCGCCTGGCCAATTGGGACCGTAAAGCCGATCTCCCCAAGATTACAGTCCCTACATTAACTATTGGTGGAAAGTATGATACCATGGACCCGGAACACATGAAGTGGATGAGCACACAGGTAAAGAACGGAAGCTATTTGTATTGCCCGAACGGAAGCCATATGTCTATGTACGACGATCAGCAAACGTACATGAAAGGTATTATAGATTGGATCAAGAAGGTGAGTGGTGAGTAGTGATTGGGGCAATAAATTAAAAGCTTCCTTAAGCCAGAAAGCCTACTTATGAACTTTAAACCTACACCTGAGTTTTTTGCGATTGCTGCGATACAGCACCGATAATCTCTTTCATTAAAGGTGTTATTTCGAGTGAGGATGCATGTTGAAAAGTAAAATGATCAGAAGATGTGGAGATGATTTTGTTGCCGGGAAGCAGTTCCATTAATTCTTCATCAAAGTCTAAAGTATATTCAGTAAAAAATGGCGTAGTACGTACCGATACCATGGCACTGCGCATGCTACCATTGTAATTAAAATAAATGTTGAATATTCTTGCCATATTCAAAAAAGTAATAGATAGGCTGAAAAGCAAAAAACCGTACAAAAATTATAAAGCGAATAAGAAATACACGTCCTAACTATACGTAAGCTACAAAAAAATGTTGGTTTTGTAACTTTTGCTTTGGCAATTTTTTTAAATACCGTCAAGAAATTGCGAGTGAATGTAACCGGCAACGTCTGCTAAGTTTTTGCTTTGTTCATAAACGGCCAATTGCCTGTCAGCACCAGTACCGTTCTCCAGCATTTTATGTATGTAAGAAATTCTGTGGCGTGAGCCCAGGTGATCTACTACGTCATCAACAAAATCAAGTAACTCGTAAATCAGTACTCTTGTATTGATCTCTTCTTCTTTTCCAAAATCAATGAGGTAACCATCAATGCCGTAGCGGCTGGCCCGCCATTTATTTTCGTTGATCAGGTGGCGTGAGTATTGAATAAAATTCATATTCTGCGAACGCAGTTTATAAATTTTTGCACAAATGGCCTGGAAGAGTGCTGCAATGGCTATGGTTTCATTAACGGTCATGGGCACATCACAGATCCTGAATTCTACCGTGTTAAAAAACGGATGCACTCTTAAGTCCCACCAAATTTTTTTTGCATTGTCAATACAATTGGTTTTGATCAACAACTTCACATAATTATCGTAGGCTTCAATACTGTCAAACACTTCGGGAATACCTGTGCGGGGAAATTTATCAAACACCTTTGTGCGGAAAGATTTATAGCCGGTTTGCCGGCCTTCCCAAAAAGGGGAGTTGGTGCTTAAAGCATAAATATGTGGCAAAAAGTAGCGTGTAGAGTTAGCAATATGGTTAGCCATTTCACGGCTTTCCATACCCACGTGCACATGAAGGCCAAAAATCAAATTACTTCTTGCTGCTTCCTGGAGTTCATTTACGATCTCGTTGTAGCGAATATGATCAGTGATCAGTTGCTTTTCCCAATGACTAAAAGGATGCGTTCCTGCAGCACCCATGGCAAATCCCAGTCCCCCTGCAATGTCAGAAATGGTTTTGCGCAATAGCGCCACATCCTGGAATGCTTCGTCTGCGTTCTGGCAAATGTCTGTACCCACTTCCACCACGGCCTGGTGCATTTCTGCCTTCACTTTATCTTTAATAATCTTTTGCCCCTCCTGGACAATCTTTTGTTCATGGCTTTTCAGTTCTTTCGATACAGGGTCCATCACCATATATTCTTCTTCAACGCCCAGGGTAAAGTTCTTATAGTTCAGTAACATTGGAGGTTTGTAGTTTGTGGTTTGTAGTTTAGTTGATGCACACACCTTTGTGCATTGGTTTCTTGTTTTTTATTTAACGAAGATTTCATTCACTTCAATTGTAAATCCATTGATGGCGAAGCTTTTAATGCGGTCACCGCCTGCATACATTTTGCCGCCTTCGTACGCACCTAAAGCATCCAGAGTGTAAACGACAAGGTTTTCTTCTACCGGGTTAACAATCCAATATTCTTTTACACCGGATTCCTGGTATAGTTCAAACTTTAAACGAACCTCCTTTTTTGAATTGCCGGGAGAAAGAATTTCTATTACAAGGTCTGGCGCACCACAGCAGCCGCGTTCATCTATTTTTGATTCGTCGCAAACTACGCAAATGTCTGGCTGCACTACGGTAACGATCTCTGTATCTTTCTTCTTGTTCTTTACGGGCAGGCGCACATCGAAAGGTGCGATAAATACCGGGCATTTTTGATTTTTGAAAAAACTTTTTACCTGAACAAAAAGATTTCCGGCAACAACCTGATGTTTGGTATTTGGCGCCGGGCTCATTTTAAAAATTCGTCCTTTTATTAACTCGACTCTTTCTTCAAATTTCCATTGCAGGTAATCGGCATAAGTATAATGCAGCGAAGGATCCGGCTCTTCTACCAACTGGTATTTATTTTCTTCCTCGTTAAAGATGGTGAACATGCTCAAATCAATTTTTGATTAATGCTGCTGCGTTTAACAAACTCACCCCAGGTTAAATTGTCAAATCCATCCTTTTGCGCCGTGGCTCTTTCAATGGCATAGTTGGAGGCTGTTTCTACTACCCATTCAAAATTTTCCTCGCCAACGCTGGTACGTTCGGCATCGGGTGCGGGGTTGCCAAAATCAATGGCATAAGGTACACCGTCGCGAATGGCCAACTCAACCGTATTAAAATCATAGCCCAAATATTGATTAATGCGCAGCACAATGTCTTCCATTAGCTTTAACCTTTCTGCCGATGGCGTAAAGCCGGCCTGGTAGCGCAAATGATGTGGATTGCGTGGTTCGTAAGGCATAATGCGTACATGCTTTCCACCAATGCAATAGCAGCGGTAATATTCGTCAAAAATGATTTCTTCCTGCAGCAACATTACCAGCTGTCCTGTTTCGGCATGTTTTTGATAAAACTCTTCTTTGTCATGCAACTTATAGACGTTCTTCCAACCGCCGCCGGCATAAGGTTTCATGTACGCCGGGAAGCCAACATAATTAAAAATACCTTCCCAATCTAAAGGATAAGCAAGGTTGGAAAAAGATTCGGGTTTTGTATCAGGCGGCAAATCATAAGAAGGAAGGATAACGGTTTTGGGAATGGGCACGCCGATTTGTGTCATCAGGCAATTGTTGAAATATTTGTCGTCTGCGCTCCACCAAAAAGGATTGTTGATTACAGCCGTTCCTGTAAGGGCTTCGTTTTTAAGAAAAGTTCTGTAAAAAGGAACGTCCTGTGAAATGCGGTCAACTATAACGGCATAGCCCGAATTTAATCCTTGCGCCGACTTGTCAATTTTTACCGGTTCGGCGATAATGTTTTCAATTCCTTTGCTATTGATCCTTTCAATAAAAGCCATAGGGAAGCTGCGTTCCTGGCCGAATAATATCCCGATCTTTTTCATAAATGGTTATGTTAATTGGTGAATAACGAATGAAGAACAGGATGGCTCATCATTCAGGTACTTAAAGTACAATTTAATTTTATTTTTGAATGCATTCTTTTATGTTCTTATTTCAGTTTTTACTTTTAACTCCTCTTGCTTTGCTTAATGTAAAAGCAAAAGCTTTGTGGACATTTGTTTCAATCCGTGTAATTCGCCCTTTAACTATCGGGATTAAGATTCGTGTAATATATTTGGCTGCATGCTGATCGAGGATTTATCCAATTTACTGGTTGAACAAAAAGCCATTGCTTCAAAATACCTGAAGCGCTATGTAATTATTGATGTGTACATGCCAAAAGATGTGGCCACTCCTTCATTGATGAATTTATTGCTTATAAACGATGGACAGGATTTAGCAGAAATGAAATTTTCGGATATCCTTAATGGATTGCTTCGGTCTAATCAATTACAGCCGTTGTTTTGCGTGGGCATACACGCCTGTAAGGACCGAAAGAACGAATATGGTACGGCCAGTACTTTAGATTATGAAGGCCGTGGCGCCAAAGCTGAAGCGTATACAAAATTTGTTTTGGAAGAACTGCTTCCTTTTGTTTACACAAATTATGCTGTCGAAAGTTTTAAACAAAAAGCATTTTGCGGCTTTTCTTTAGGTGGGTTAAGTGCCTTAGACATGGTTTGGAATCACCCGGATGTTTTTTCTGTTGCTGGTGTTTTTTCAGGTTCGTTATGGTGGCGCAGTAAAAGTTTGGAAGATGAGTATAATGATGACACCGACCGCATTATGCACCACCAGATAAGAGAAGGGAAATATTATCCGGGATTACGTTTTTATTTTACTACCGGTTCTTTAGATGAAACTGCTGACCGCAACGGCAATGGCGTGATCGATTCAATTGACGATACGCTGGCGTTGATAACAGAATTAAAAAAGCAGGGTTATGCCGATGCAGATATTCAATACATCAATTTTGAAGACGGAAGACATGATGTGGAAACCTGGGGAAGGGCAATGCCCGGGTTTTTATTGTGGGAGTGGGCATGTGAAAAATGATTTAATTGAAGTAATAGCAATAAAAAACGCCTCTGGAAAGAGGCGTTTTTTTATTTTGACAACTATTAGTTTAGAAAATATAACGCAAACCAAGTTGAATGCCCCAAGTACTGAAAGTTGAATAATCAGTTTGATAAGCCTTTTTGGGGCCATCTGGGTTAAATGTGTATTTAGGTGCGCTGGCACTAAAGCCTTCGTTTCCAATATTATTGCTTCTTGAAGGATCTGTAGCATTACGAGTTGGTAATCCTAATACACCCTGATCACTAAATGATCCAAAGTTGTAAACATAACGAGTTCCCCAACTGTTGTTCAACAAGTTCAGAAGATTTACTACATCAACAGTAAATTGGAAAGTATGCTTTCTTTTCAGCGCACTAAAAGAGAAATCTTGAAGAACACGCATGTCAAGAGAGTTTACCCAAGGTAGCGTAGCTCCGTATCTTTCCATATACTGGCCTTTATGGCTGCTGAGGTACGGGTCGTTTTCAACAAAAGCAAAGAATGCATCTTTTTGTTGCTGTGCAGTATAAGTTTTGCTGCCTACTTTAAAGCCCTCTACAAATGTAATTTGTGAAGGATCTGCCGGAATATAGATTAAGTCATTTGTTTGACCATCGCCATTTACATCACTGCCGTATCTAAAGTGATATCTTTCTTGAGAAGATCCGCTATAGTATAAACCAACAGTAGTAGCCAGCTTATTACCAGCATAAGTAAATCTATATGACCCACCAGCCACAATTCTGTGTGGAACAGAGAAGTTAGAATAACCTAATTCCGGCTGATTTGGATTTGCTATAATATTGTTGGTAGACCAGCTGCTAGATGCACGGTCGCTTGTACCAATATTCAAATCCTGGGCAAATGTATAAGTGTAAGCAATAGAACCTTCCCAATTCTTTGAAAGGGACTTTTGAATTTGTGCTGTCAGTGAAGTACTAAAGCCCTTATTAACATTGTCCATTACTGTTAAAGAGGTGATGTTGTCATTAAGTCTTGGTGCGTAAGTAGGCCTGTTGTCGCCGGGATTAGCTAGTGTTCCAGTTGCTGCACCTAGGTTCGCATTTCTGAAATAAACGTTGTTGATGGCTTTTGTGAAAATTGCTTCTAGCGTAACCGTGTAATCTTTAGCAAATTTTTTGTCAACGGCCAAGTTTGTTCTCCACACCTGTGGCATTTTAAAATCTGAAGCGGTTGCACTGTAAGAAGGACGCCCTGTAGGAATTGTAGTGCCGGGTTGTGAAACCTGTACAATATCCATATACGCTGTCCTATCTGTGTTGTAGTGAATATTGGCCAAATCTGAAGCACTGGCAGTGTAAATGCTTCTTAATACGCCATTATCAGCTACCTGATTTACTAGCCAAATAAAAGGAATGCGGCCGGTAAATATTCCGGTTCCGCCCCTAACTATAGTGCTTTTGGTACCTTCTACATCATAAGTAAAGCCTACACGTGGAGAGAATAATAGTTTTGACTTTGGCCATTTGCTTACGTCAAAAGATTCGTTCTGACCGTTTTCATCTTTAAAGACAACTTGTGACAGTGCAGGATTTTCAGGAGCATCGTAAGTGTAAATAGGCTTATCTACTCTTAAACCGTAAGTTAGTTTGAACTTATCGTTAGCCGCCCATGCATCTTGGGCATAAAAACCTAACTGCGCAAAATTTGCAGCCGCAGGTGGAATATCTGCCTTGTCTTTGCCATAGCTATAAGTAACAGCAAAAACTGTAGGGTTTTTATCATCTAAAAAATCCTGCAAAGAAGCAAAGCGATAGTAGCTTGGTCCGCCATAGTCAGAGAAAGCATTTTCAAATGCGAAATAATCATAGCTTACGCCTGCGGTTACTGTATGTTTTCCTAAATTAAATGTAGCATTATTGGCTATATTCCAAGACTTATCATCAATGCGGTTATCATAAGAAAAAAGATCGGTTCCAAATGAAGTATAAAGATTCGATCCATCCATAATATCCACAAAAGACGCAGTACTGTTAGGTACACGTACAGGTTGCACACGCGTATAAGAACCGATTAATTGGTTAGAAATTTTGCTTGTGAAGTTGGAGTTCAGTTCAGCAACAGCAGATTTAACTTTCGTATTGTTTTTAAAATTAGAACCAGAGAACGCCAAGCCGCCGGAAGCAGAACCCCTTCTGGAGTTACTAAACCTTGGGTTAGGGCCGCTGCTGGCGTTTACCCTATCGTCATCATTTGTTTCTGACTGATTGTAACGTAAAGTAAGACGATGCTTGTCAGTTACATTCCAATCCAGGCGGGTTACAAACTTTGTATTATCTGTCGCAAAGTCGTAGCCTTCGTAAGTACCCGGGTCGTAATTGTATTTTGATTTTAAATATTGAGACAGTTTATCCAGATCAGAAGCCAACACAGGAGTTACATTACCTCCAGCTGTTGTTCCCCTGTTAGCCACGAAGGTTTGTCCAGGTGCTGTGCTTTTTTCTCTTTCAATATTTCCAAAAAAGAAAAGTTTGTTTTTAATGATAGGTCCACCTATGCTTAATCCATATATTTTGGTAGATCTTTTTGGATTAGCCACTTCAACGTCTTTAACTTTTTTACCATTGAAATCCTGGTTTCTGTAGAAACCGTAAGCAGTTCCGCTAACAGGATTTGTTCCTCTTCTTGTTACTGCATTAATACCGGCGCCTACAAAGCCCGCTTGTCTAACGTCATAAGGAGAGATGTTCACTTGAATTTGATCGAGCGCATCTATGGAAATGGCAGAAACACCACCTCCTGGTATTTGACCGTCGCCCGAGCGGCCAAAATTATTATTGAATAAAGCGCCATCAATAGTGATATTGTTGTAGCGATAATTCATACCTGCAAAGCTGTTTCCATTGGCCTGAGGTGTAGTTCTTGTCAAGCCTGTGATACTACGGCCAATATTTGGTGTGTTTTGTATTTGCCTTCTCGAGAAATTGGTAGAAGCACCTGTTTTCTCTGTTCCGGCTCTTCTTGCAGCCACTACCAATTCACTTAATTGTTGGTTAGAGGCAGCCAGTTCTGCTTGTATATCAAATCGTTCGCCAAGGGGGATCATAATATCTCCACGGCTAAATTCACCATAACCTACATATGTTACTTTTATGGTGTACGGCCCGCCCGGAGCCACGTTTTGAATACTAAAAATGCCACCTGTGCGGCTCACAGTACGATAAACCGTTCCGGTGGGTTCGTGAGTGGCAACTACAGTAGCGCCTGTTAAAGCTTCGCCATTGGCTGCTTTCACAGTTCCGCTGATACTACTGGTTGTCACCTGTGCATTAGCAAACTGCCCCATGGCAAAAGCCAGCAGGAGCAGCGTCAAAAATCTTTTAAGCATATAAGTGTGTTTATTTTCGGCTGCAAAGAAAGGAAATATTCCAACACCTGTATTTGACAAATATTAACATTTTGTGACCTTATTTAAGAGAGCATAACCTGCGGTAATGCTGCATTTGATGAAAAAACAGAATGTGAATAAAACCATTTTCAGAGTTGTTATTTTTGTAAAAAATATTTCAATGCTGAACACGATAGAAAGTGCTATTGAGGATATAAAAGCGGGCAGGCTGGTGATTGTAGTGGATGATGAAGATCGTGAAAACGAAGGTGATTTTGTAACGGCTTCAAAAAATGCGACGCCTGATGTGATCAATTTTATGAGCAAACATGG
>JBQCHB010000112.1:0-4625 GCA_051955075.1 Flavisolibacter sp. | reverse complement strand
AGTTGCTATAAGAATTATCGATAAAAGAAACGTCTGGAACTTCCTGGCTGCTTTTTAATTCGCTGTATTGATAAGACACCCCTGCGGCAATCATATTGTTCCTGTCGCCGTGCCGGATAGTGATTCCTGCATTCTGGGTATTGTAGGTATTGTCAAACTTATTACTTAAGCTGGTATCCCGCAATGAATATTTGTCGTTGGTATTATCGAAGTCAAAAGTTTCCTGGTCTGCTTTGCTTTTTTGAAACGAAGGTTCGTAATTCAACTGCAATTGCGTTTTTGTTGAAAGAGGTTCGGTATAAACCAGGTTAAACCTGTATTGATTCGTAAAATTATTTTGATTAGAAAATTGCTTTACTGTATCCTGCTTCACAATTGACTTATAATAGCTATTGTCAGCATTCAAATAATTTTGTCCATCCCGGTTATTGTAAGATTGAAAAATTCCTAAAGAAATACTTCTTCCTCTTTTGGCAAATGAATGCCTGAAGAGTAACATATTGCTGTTGCTGCTTCCACTGCTGTTACTATTGATATCATTTTCCGTTTTGCTTAAAATATTCTGCTTTTCCTCATCAAAATAATTGGTACCTCCCACAAGGTTTGTAGAATTGTTCTTCTGGAAATTAAGATTAGAAGTAGCAATAATTGTATTGTTTGAATCAATACGATAGGTTAATCTGAAGTTGACACGGTTGTTATAGTTAATGTTATTGGAAATCGTGTTCTCGTCATAATATTGAGACGAATCGCTGGTGATAAAATTTTGCCGGCTGATGGTTTGGTTGTTATTCGTATTACTGTTGTTGAAAAAATAGCTTGCAGTCACGTCAATTTTCTTTCCCCATGCGTCACTGTAATTCACGCCGAACGCATTGGTTTTAGCAATGCCACTCTGCGGGCCGACAGTGAAGTTAGAAGAGCCTCCCCTGAAATTTCCGCCACCGCCGCCACCGCGCCTTCCGCCGCCGCCGCGGTTGCCGCTTGTAACGCCGAGCAAATCATCTGAAGAAAAATTTTGTTGGTTTACATTGTTTACCAATCCTACGAGCGATATCCTTCGGGCGTTATTGAAAAAACTAACATTTCCTCCCCCGCTATACCTGTCATCTGTGCCATAGCCGGCATACACTCTTCCAAAGTTACCGGTGCGCATGTCTTTTTTGGTTACAATATTTATTGACTTGGTCGTATTGCCATCATCAAAGCCTGTAAGTTGCGCCTGGTCGCTGAGCTTATCAAACACTTGTATTTTATCAACCACATCTGCGGGCAGATTTCTCAATGTGGCAGTAGCATCATCTCCAAAAAAATCTCTTCCATCCACGGTAACTTTTTTTACGGTTTCTCCCTGTGCAGTTACGGCGCCGGTTTGCCTGTCAACAGTTACTCCAGGCATTTTCTTTATAAGGTCTTCACCGGTAGCATCAGGATTTACTTTATACTGGCTTGCGGTATATTCCAGCGTGTCGCCATTTTGCTTTACAGGCGGTGTGTTATTAATTACAACTGTGGAAAGCGTTTCAGCGCTCTTCGAAATAAAAATATTCCCAAGTTCTGCATTTTGGCCTATCACACTTACCTGCTTTCTAACTTCGCTGTATCCAATAGAAGTAATCGTGAGCGTGTAGCTTCCATCCGGAACATTATTAAAGACAAAAGCGCCTTGCGAGTTGCTTACTGAAAACAAGGACGATTTTGTTGAGTCAATTGAAGATAATTTAACGGTTGCATTGGCAACTGCGTTGTTCGAAGCTGCATCTTCAATTTTTCCTGACACCGTTTGAGCCTTAGCCGCGGAAGAAATAACGAATGCAAAAATCAGGTTAGTAAATATTTTTTTCATAAAAACGATTATGTAGATAAGACGCCGCAAATTGTAAAAGCCAGCGTACCACTCATCATTTTATATAACCAGTCACTTTTATCTTTTGTTAACTGAAACTAAAAATCATTTCAATTATCTTGCACTCCCAAAAAATAAATTGAATAGCATGGAGTATAAAAAACTGGTTTCGGTAACAGGTATGCCTGGCTTGTTTGAATTGGTATCTTCTAAATCTGACGGCGCTGTAGTGCGCTCGCTCGAAGACAACACCACCAAATTTGTAAGTACGCGTCAGCACAATTTTTCTCATCTTGAAAGTATTGAAGTTTATACCACTAAAGACAACACCAATCTTGCTGAAATTTTTTCAGCAATGAAAGAAAATAAAGAACAAGTGCCCGAAGCAAATGCAGATGGCAAAGCTTTAAAAGCCTATTTCGAAAAAGTGTATCCTGATTTGGATTTTGACCGCGTATATGCCAGCGATATGAAAAAAATGGTAAAGTGGTTTGCAATTATTGAAAAAGATAAAATTGACTTTAAGGCAAAGGAAGATGAGCCAAATGAAGCCGCCCCGGATGCAAAACCCCATAAGCCAGTTCATGCGGAAAATGCAAGCGTAAAAAACGTAAAGCCTCAGCAGGCAAATCCGCGCAAAATTGAAAGCAGGGGTGTAAAGTAATTGTTACCTGATACCGCGATGAAGGAATGGTGAAATAGAAATCAAGTTTATTTATTGCTTTACTGCTTTTGTTGGAACACAAAGTGAAAAAATATGACAGCAGATATAAAAAAATTAGAAAGGCATTATCTTCCGCAGGATTTAACCATTTCATCCTGGGAAATAATAGAGCCTTATTTTAAAGAACTTTTACAGCGCGAAATCAATTCAAAACAAGAACTGGAAAAATGGCTAAAGGATATGAGCGAGCTGGAAGCAGCCGTAAATGAAGATGTTTGCTGGCGCCAGATACAAATGACCTGCGACACTGCCAACAAAGCGCTTGAAGAATCTTTCAATTTCTTTTGTTTGGAGATACAGCCTAAAATTCAGCCGTATGCTTTTGAGCTCAACAAAAAGTTATTGAATTCGCCCTTCACAAAAGAACTTGACCACGATAAATATTTCACCTATTTGCGCTCTATCCGCAAAAGCATTGAATTGTTCAGGGAAGAAAATGTTCCCATTGAATCGGAAATTGCCGTATTGCAACAAAAGTATGGCATGATTACCGGGCAAATGTCAGTGGAAGTAGAAGGCAAAACCTACACGCTTCAGCAGGCTGCCAAATTTTTTGAAAGCCACAACCGTGAGCTGCGCGAGGAAGTTTTTAAAAAGATTGCAGAAAGAAGGTACCAGGATAAAGACAAGTTAAACGACCTTTTTACCCAGTTAATTTCAAAAAGAAACCAGCAGGCATTAAATGCCGGATTTACCAACTACCGCGATTTCAAATTTAAGCAGCTTGGCCGATTTGACTACGTAAAAGAAGACACCTTCCGTTTTCATGAATCGGTAAAGCTCCACGTGTTGCCGCTTGTAAATAAAATTCATGCACATAAAAAAGAAAAATTAAAAGTAGATCACCTTCGTCCCTGGGACATGGAAGCAGAAGCTGAAGGCACTGAGCCTTTAACTCCTTTCACAACGGTAACAGAGTTGTTAGATAAAACTATCGAAGTGTTTACAAAGCTCCGGCCCTTTTTTGGAGATTGCCTGCGCAAAATGAATGAAATGAAACACCTGGATCTTGAAAGCCGCAAAGGCAAGGCTCCCGGTGGATACAATATGCCGCTCGCCGAAACCGGCGCTCCTTTTATCTTTATGAATGCTGCGAAGTCAATGCACGACGTAACGACAATCGTGCATGAAGGTGGCCATGCCATTCAATCTTTTTTAACCCACGATTTGGAATTAAGCTCCTTTAAAGATTATCCCATGGAAATAGCCGAAGTGGCCAGCATGGCAATGGAGCTTTTCTCAATGGATTACTGGGATGTATATTTTGATGACCCCGACGAATTGCGAAGAGCAAAAGAACACCAGCTTGAGCGCGTGATCATTCTCTTTCCCTGGATTGCCGTGATAGATAAATTTCAACATTGGATTTATGAAAATCCGGAACACACGCTGGAAGAACGTTCCAAAAAATGGATGGAAATATTTAAGGAATTTTCAGGCGACGTGATTGATAATTCCGGTTTGGAAAAATACCTTGAAAATGGATGGCAAAAGCAATTGCATCTATATGAAGTTCCTTTTTATTATATCGAATACGGAATTGCACAATTAGGCGCAATAGGCCTTTGGAAACAGTTTAAGGAAAATCCGGAAAAGGCGCTGGACAATTATATAAATGCGCTAAGCCTTGGCGGCACAAAAACATTGCCGGAATTATACAAAGCTGCGGGTTTAAAATTTGATTTTTCTTCTGAAAATATAAAAAGCCTGATGGAATTTGCAAATGAGGAATTGGAAAAGGTGCAGCACCAGTAAAAGAATAAATAAAAGCAATTTTTATTTTTGCAATAGCTGTTTTGCGTAAGCCTCCTTCCTTTATAAGCACGCTGCAAAAAATAAAAATTACATCCACCAACCAGCAAATTGGTCGGAACATTTTCCCTTAAAAATTGATTCATAAAAAAAATGACTTCTGATGCATTTCGTGATTTTGCATTAATTTCACGGCTCTTATTCAAACAAAAATTTTAATAGATTATGGCTGAAGCGATAAGAATGCCACGAATGAGTGACACCATGACGGAAGGCGTAATAGTGGAATGGCACAAAAAAGTA
>JBQCHB010000111.1:0-5352 GCA_051955075.1 Flavisolibacter sp. | reverse complement strand
TTTTACAGTGACACCATGAGAAAATTTTTTTTCGCTTTTATGCTTTTGACGATCAGTAAAATTTCTATTGGACAGACGGTTGAAGAAACCTATCCGAGAACCTTGTGGTGTCCCAATGACACCTTCACAATAAAATATAAGAACTATCCAGTATTATCTCCTTATGCGGTAAGTACCAACAAAATCAGCCCCGGCACGGACGCAAAGCTGAATGAATACGCTACAATCTATTATGGTAGCGATAGCCTTCGCTTGAATTACCATAACAAGATACCCTATGCCCACATCATCTACGTAAATTTTGCATCACCAAAGGGCAAGACAACTTTACGTTTTCACTTCAACGACGTTGCCAGCTATTTTCCTGCTGCTTATATGGAAAAGAACATGGGTAACATTCAGTTTGACATTCCTGAAGTTTATGAATTGGCAAACATCATTTGGACACTTTCACCAAGCGGCGAAAGAGCAAAAGACCTCAATAAAGAGGGAGAGTATTATCATCGTGTCGTTACTTACTTCAAGCCTTACCTAAACCATCCTATTTTCAAAGCATTGGATTTTCCCGACAGTGTGTTCTACAATAAATATTATGATTTCCGTGAGAATAGTTTTGCTTTCAATTTTCAAAACCCTGAATTAAATTCATCAAACACAAAGCTTTTATTCAACGGACCTTATTACTACGTGTATGGCGACGAATTAGCGGACAGCAGTTTGTTTGGAAAGCTAAAACCGTTGGTTGAAGATTTTGCTGCGAAATCAAAGTTCAAACAGTTTTACAAAAACAATCTGGATTATTACAAGCAAGAAATACAACGGCAAAGAGAACTGTTGCCTGTTAAACAAATGTGGACTTGGCTGGAAGAACAGTTTCCGAAAACAAAATACCAATCATACAGAATTGTTTTTTCACCGCTCATTGGAGGTTCGCACAGCACACAACGATATTCCACCTATTACAAATCTGCATGGTTTGGCGAAAATGTTATGTTCGTTTGTAACACGGACAGATATGATAGAATGCCCGACTTGTCCGAAAAGCAAAAAGAGGGGTTAATGTCGGGCATTGTGTTTACAGAGATTGACCACAACTATGTAAACCCTGCAACCAATAAGTATGCTAAGCTGATTGATAGCATCTTTTCCAATCGCAGTTTGTGGGCAAAGGGTGGCAATAGCAGTGACTATTACGGAAGTTCAGTGAGTGTATTTAATGAGTACATGACCCATGCGGCATTTTGTTTGTACATTTTGGACACTTACGATAAACCAACAGCGGACTTCGTGATTAACAGCCGGGAGGATTTAATGGTGAATAGACGGAACTTTATCAGGTTTAAAGAGTTTGACAGAGAACTTATTAGGATTAGACAAGAACATAAAGACCTAAAAGTAGTTGACCTTTACCCTTTCATTTTAGAGTGGTGCAAACGGCAGGGTTGACTTTCACGGCATACAACCTGGAGCTTGCTGCTATGGCGGGGTGACGAATAAAAGTTCGGCTATGTGCAGTCATCGGCGGCGGTTCCCGCGTGGCGAACACCGCCAAACAACAGTTCTTATCTTCAACAAATAACAAAACCGGGCAGCGGTTTGGGCTGGACGTTCAGCGAATACCGCCACAGCAGCATACCCTGTCCGTCGGCTGAAATGCTTTATTGCCGTAGTTGATAGTGCTTTTAAACCCATTGTATGAAGGAACTAATTTTTTTATTTACTATAGCCTTTGTGTCTTGTTCAGTTAAACCGGATGAGCGGCAAAAAGTATTTGATGTTCATCTACACGGTAGCAAAGACGTCTCCGCCCAACTGACCGATTTGAAACAGGCGGGTGTCTATAAAGCGGCAATAAGCACATCGTGGGAGTTACAGAATAGTTACCGTGACAAAACGAGTGTAAATCTTTTATTTGGACTTATGTTTCCCTGTCCCAATGGCAAAGTGCCTTATAGTCTTCAGCCTTGTTACAGAGATGGTCAAGACTGGCCTGCGATTAAATGGGTGGAGAGACAGATAAGAGATGGGAAAATTGATTTTTTAGGTGAGATACTAAGCCAGTATTATGGCATTTCTTCCTCTGACACATTATTTAGTCCTTATTATACTTTGGCGGAGAAATATAGTCTTCCCGTGGGCATACATACAGGGGGCGCAGGGCCAAACCATGGTAGCCCAAACTTTCAGATGGAGCTTGGGAACCCGTTGTTACTCGAAAAGTTGCTCTCTCGGTTTCCTAAACTAAAGGTATGGCTTATGCACAGCGGAGATCAGTATTTCAGCGACGCTATTACAGTAATGCAAAAAAATAAACAGGTTTATGCGGATATTTCGGTCATCTCTAATCCTGAGATTGTATCCGCAGAACGATTTGCAAGCATTATTAGAACTTTTGTAGAAGCAGGATTAATAGACCGGTTAATGTTTGGAACAGATAATGGAAATATTGAAAAAGTTATAGGTGCTGTAAAGGGGCTATCCTTTTTGTCAAAGGATCAAAAAGACAAGATCTTTTACCAAAATGCAGAGCGTTTTTTTTCAGTAAAAAAGATTAAATCAATTTATTTAAAATAGCACTCCAGCCAACAGAGTGTTTCTAAAACAGCGGCTTGAATACAAAGGCCCAACGACATAACTTTAGGGAGCAACAGAACATAGTGAAACTGAAGGAACACAAAATGCTGGTAAGAAGACATGTTACAGGACAAGAGTAACTAGTATTTTAGAAATGCAAGCCAAAATCGGATTAAACAATGTTGCGGATAGCGAACTGGTAAAAAGAGTGTTTGACTTAGACAGTCATGAATTTGCAAACACGGAAAGGGAGTTTATTATTACAGGGTTTTTCGAGCTTTACGTAGTTCCATTCTTAAATGATGTTAGTTCGAAAGAAGGGATAAATCAGCGATGAACAAATCAAGGCCTGATGTATTGCCCCGGATGGCGATGCAAGGGAACGCCTGTAACTAAAAATGTCTAAAACTTAATAGGAACAAAAGCGCCTAACGTTGGCTTTAGGCAATATGGACCTTTGAAAAAGTTTGGAACTGTTTACCTTTAATCAGCAACGGGAACTTGGTTGAACTGGAGTATTGCAAATATCCGTACTGCATAAAAGCCACTTTCCTGTTGTACGGCATTCCAGCCGCAATCAAAAAACTATATGAAAAAACTTTCAATAATACTTTTCCACTTAGTTTTTTCCCTCATTTCATCGAACATCTTTGGACAATCCGACAGTATTGTTTTGCGGGATGTAATGTGGGACGTGTCAGCACCCGCACGATCGACAGAACTTTTCATACCGTCGGGAAATTCTTTATTAGCCGGACTACTTTACAGTGCCAACGGTTTGCAAAAGCACCCGACATTGCTTCTTTTACATGGTTATCCGGGGAATGAACGTAACCTTGACATGGCACAAATCGTAAGAAGTAAAGGATGGAATGTGATTTACTTTGATTATCGTGGTTCGTGGGGAAGTCAGGGGACGTTTAGTTTCGACAATTGTGTTCAGGACGTAATTAGCGTTGTTTCATTTTGCAATAAATACCAGGACTCTCTGAGAATCGATACATCAAATATTGTTCTTTTTGGACATAGCATGGGTGGTTGGGTCTGTCTCAAAGCATTACAGAAGTTGCCGGCAATAAAAAAGGGGTTTGCATTATCAAGCTGGAATATTGGCGAAGACTTTAAAAATGTTGCCACTGAAAGCGAAATGGTACGTTTAGCAAAAAACCATGGAGAATATTTTGTTTTGAATACTTCAATCAAAGAACTCTTTAAGCCAGTGATACAAAATAACAATCATTATAACCTGATCAATGATGGAAAAGCACTGGCAAATAAGCAAATTATAATGCTCGACGAACATAACAGGAATCAACAGTTAGCAGAAACGATTAAGGCTGAGAACCGATCTTTTTTCGACTATGAGATTTGGCAAACTGATCATTCATTTACCAATAAAAGATTATCATTAATAAATAAAGTTCTTGAGTTTCTGAACAGATAGAGGGGCGTACAACATGCGTCTTGCTGCGCGAATAAATCATCAGCAACAAATTGCTTATCATTTTAGTCCGGTGTGATCAAATTCTAATCAGCATTTGTTCTTTAATTCACCATTCGTATTTTTAATAGGCTTCTGTTTTCGGGCTGACAATTATAAGATATGCCATAGCAGCAAGCCCTGGACGTAGGCAAGTAATGGCACACCGCTCTTTCAAAAAAATAGTCAAAACAATATGAGAATGCGCACGGCAATTGCTTTTTTTATTCTGACAATAATCTTATTGGCTTCTGCTTGCTCAACATCGAAAACTAATAAAAGCCGTCAATTAAACCATTATCCACCGGTGTCAAAAGACTTATACGACACTATTGCTCACCTTGATAGCGTCTTTTTTAATGCATTTAATACACGCAATTTTGATAAATTGAAGGCATTAATTTCTGAAAACCTTGAGTTCTACCACGACTTAGGAGGTGTGACGAATTATAATCAAAACGTGGATGCTTTTAAAAAAACATTTGAAAGCGACCGAAGAGTAAGAAGAGAACTTGTAAGAGGTACTTTAGAAGTTTATCCAATTAAAGAGTATGGCGCTGTGGAAACCGGCATTCATCGTTTTTATGCAACTGAGAAAGGGCAGCAGGAGAAGTTAAGCAGTGAAGCCAAATTCGTTCAGGTTTGGCAGAACAAAGATGGAGTGTGGAAAATTACCCGAATTATCAGTTATGGACATCAGGAATATTTAAAATAATGAAGTTATGCCAGCAGCCAACGTGAGTAATTGCTAAAAAGCGGGGGCTGATTGCACGGTCATTTTTGGGCGATTGAGCTGTAGTAATTCTATTTAACTTTAGTTGCAGGGCAGGGCGTTATAAATCTCCCACCTTCGGCAGTACCTAAGCATTGGCTGTAGTGCGTTTTGATATCGTAATTAAAAAAAATTCTGAATATGCCATCTTGCAAATCTCAAATTCTAAAAATTATCTTTTTATTTATCGGTTTTGTATTGACAACTTTCATTCTTGGAGGATTTATTCTCAATGGTCTATTAAGAATGCAAGCACAAGTTGCAAATGTTGTAGTCATTGTTGCTATTTTGTTTATTACATGGAAAGCATATAAAAATGAAGGAAAAAATCTTTCCGCGTTAGGGCTAAATATAAAATTTAAAAATATCGGGTTTGCCTTTTTAGGATTTGTTATTGGCGGATTATTTATTATTCCTCTTGTGTATATAATTGCATTTATAAAAGGATATCCTGTTATTTTTAATCAGGCTTTCGAAAGCTCCTGCGTTTTAAAAGGATTATGGCTATTGTTTCCGACCGTTATGC
>JBQCHB010000110.1:0-3934 GCA_051955075.1 Flavisolibacter sp. | reverse complement strand
GACAGAAAAATAGTCATTATAGAAGAACGTTTTTCACTAATCATTATTCAATAAAATGCCAGCACACCCCGGCTATGTCAATAAGGTTTACCTCCCTGCCATAAGGCTGGTCAACAGGTTTTGCAATGCGAATACCGAATTTTTGCGATAGCTGCTTTTCGTTTACTTCGTTCCAAAATTCATCGGCATTACTCACCTTAACACTAATCATAAAGTTCTCTGCAAATTCTTTGTTATTATAATTCTGTAAAATGAACTTGCAATCATCTTTTTGAAAACCGATGTAGTCGCCTGCGTCCCAGTTAACAGTAAAACCAAGAGCTAAAAACAATTGTTTAGACCTCTCAAAATCATTGCCCGACGGAACAAACGGTTCAAGAGAAAAGAATTTCATAAACTGTATTTGTGTAAAGCTATTCAATTACTGACTTCGCAGTTTTGTCACAATTTTTGCTGCTCCTTAATTAGTTCTATATTTTGACTGTTTAAAATTTGAAAATAGATTCGCTAAAACTACAATGCAGCATTGTTCAACAACCGTACGATGAGGTAAGAATCGCTTATCTTTAATAACCCTTTTACCATAAATATGAAGCACGAAGCAGTTTTTAAAGACCACCCTATGTCATCAGAACAGCAAATTTTGTTGTCTGTTTATTTACAAGAAGTTAATCTGCTGGATATTTTACCTGCCGCTATTTACGTATGCGACCTTTCTGGTGTAATAATTAAATATAATGAAGAAGCTGTAAAGCTTTGGGGCAAGCAGCCTGGTGCAAATGACCAAGAGAAGAAGTTTTGCGGGGCACACAAAATTTATCGTTTGGATGGAAATTTTTTGCCACCCAACGAATCTCCGATGGCAACCTGCCTGCGCAGCGGGCAAACGCAAAAAGATATACAACTGGTGATTGAGAAAACTGACAGCACAAGAATCACGATCAGGATGAACGTAATGCCAATTAAAACTGAAACTGGCAACATGATTGGAGCCATTAGTTGCTTCTATGACATTAACTACCTCAGTACTGATGTAATTGAACAACAACAACAATCAATCAGCGCATTGCAGGAAAGTGAAGCGCAACTGCGTCAATTGGTTAATTCTCTCGAAGTAAAACTAAAGGAGCAAAGTTTTTACCTGACAAAAAGAAATACAGAGCTTGAAAAAAGCGAGGAACGCTATCATAAAATGATTGAAGAGGTGGAAGATTATGCCATTATATTGCTTGATAAAAACGGCATAATTCAAAACTGGAATAAGGGAGCGGAGAAAATAAAAGGATATAAAGAAAATGAGATTGTAGGTAAGAGTTTTAAAATATTTTATTTGCCAAAAGATCGTGAAGCGGGCCTGCCTGATATATTGCTTGAACGTGCAAGAAAAGCCGGAAAAGCTATTCATGAAGGATGGAGAATGCGGAAAGACGGTACTAAATTTTGGGGTAGTATTGTACTTACAAGTTTGCATGATGGCCAAAATAATGTTATTGGTTTTTCCAAGGTGACAAGAGATCTTACAGAAAGAAAAATTGTGGAAGATAAAATGGTGGAATATACCAATCAACTGGAGTTTCAAAATGAACAGTTGGAGCAATTTGCCTATGCAGCCTCTCATGATATGAAAGAACCGCTACGCAAGATTCTTTTTTACAATAACCATTTGTTAGACACGATAGGGGAAAGCCTGCAGGAGAAAGAAAAAGAATACCTGAGCCGCTCTATCAATGCAGCCAAACGCATGAACGGCTTGATCGAAGACCTGCTTGAATATTCAAGGGCTTCTTCGGACAGGCAGCGTTTTGAAACAGTAGATTTAAATGAAGTGATCGATGAACTTCTCTTATCTTCTAAAGACCTTATTGAAGAGCATCATGCAAAAGTCGTTTTTTCCGATCTTCCTGTTGTCCAGGGC
This sequence comes from Flavisolibacter sp., assembly GCA_051955075.1. Classification (GTDB taxonomy): domain Bacteria; phylum Bacteroidota; class Bacteroidia; order Chitinophagales; family Chitinophagaceae; genus Flavisolibacter. The sequence goes on along the minus strand of JBQCHB010000110.1, from coordinate 2,019 downwards.
ATACCTTTCCAGTTGCGTCAATTGTTCGATAATTTAATTTCCAATGCATTAAAATATCATCATCCCGAACGCAGGCCTGAAATTGTGATCAGTTGTGAAAGAATAAATAATGCAGACGTCAAAGAAACAGGATTACCCAAGGATTTTTATAAAATATCAGTTTGCGATAACGGTATCGGCTTTGAGCCTGAACAATCTGAAAAAATATTCGAGCTTTTCCAAAGATTAGGTGCTACTAAATACGGGGGAACAGGTGTGGGTTTGGCACTTTGTAAAAAAATAGTGCAAAACCACTACGGTGTAATAGAGGGGAGGGGCCGTTTAAATGAGGGTTCTTGTTTTGACATTTATTTTCCTGCTTAAATTGCACTAACACAATTCAAGCAATTGATTAGCCAGCTCAAGAAGCTGTTTGTTACTTGCGGGTTTTACAAAGTAGGCTGCTGCGCCGTTTTTCATGCATTCTTTTACGTACAATTCTGAATTGGATGTGCTCCAAACCGCCTTCGGTATATCTTGGTAGCGGGGCTCGTTGCCTAGTTGCTGCAACAATTCGGCGCCGTTTATTTCAGGCATATTGTAATCTAAAACAATGAGGCAGGGTAATTCGGCGCGTTCAGTTTGTTCCAAATAATCCAGTACCATGTTCCCATTGGTAACAGCATGCAACCTGGCCTGTGGCTGCAATTGCAAAAGGGCTTCTTGCAAAAGTTCAAGGTCTTCTACATCATCATCAGCTAACAAAATCAGCTTTTGTGTTTCAGGCATATTATTGTTTATGGGAAACTTGGAGATATGCAAATTTATGTAGAAATAACTTACTCATTGTTTGTTTATGTTTTAAAATAAAGCCATAATTGAGTACTGTTATTAACGCTAAGTAATAACCTTTAATAGCGATGGTATAGAAACAGGTACCTTAAAGATATGAGAAGGAATTTTGCAACAAGTGGAATAGATATCACAATACGTTCGGTTATGCGAGACTTTACCCCGCTAAAAATCTGGAACGATTTTTTATAAGATTAATAATGCCAGGTAAAACAACCATCTTTTACCAAACAATTTCAATAATTGAATTTATACTTAAAACTTAAGTCATGACAAAGACTGCACCCCCAACCACACAAGCTAAAAAAGTGCTTATTGTTGAAGATGAAGGCGACATGTGCTTATTGCTGAACATTTTACTCAACGGAAAAGAACTTGAACTTGATCATGTAAAAAAGCTTTCGGCAGCCGAAGAATATCTTCAAACAGAGCAACCGGCCGTTGTAATACTGGATAATAAACTACCCGACGGTTTTGGAATTGATTTTATTCCGGTTATTAAAAAGAATTATCCTTCTATTAAAATCATCATGATCTCTGGATACGATGGTGCCGCAAAAGATGTAGCTCTGGAAAACGGGGCCGATGTTTTCCTGGAAAAGCCATTTACAAAAAACCAGCTTTACCAATCAATCACAGGACTGCTCGATGCAACGCCTTCGGTAGCGTAACCAGAAGCATTTATGTAAAAGCAATTGCCTGTCATTTTTGACAGGCAATTGCTTTAATTGTAATGAATAAGATGTTTGATATTGCCTAAATACATCTCATCTTCTTTTAATTGCAAACTAGCAAGCAAAAGAAAATAGTAAAGGTGGCTCCGGAGATGATGAAGTATAATACTGCTACGAAACCTTTTGCATTCTATGATAATAAAAAATACATTTCGTAAGCCAATACACTTCTAAATACTAACTGTACACATTCTATATATTCTTGCTAAATGAATAAAAATAGAAACGTCCCGCCTTTTAAGCGGGACGTTTCTTTGTAGGAGTTGAATGAGAATTAACCGAATAAACCACCTTTTTTCAGGGTTCTTACACCCTCAGCTATTTTAAAACCGTTTTGATATACTTCGATCTTATAGTCGCCGGTTTGGAAATGCTCCTGGCGTAATGGAACAGAAACCGTTTTCCGTGTTCCTTGTTCGTATTCTGCCGTAGTTTTAAAAGTGTAAGGCTTATC
>JBQCHB010000109.1:0-2944 GCA_051955075.1 Flavisolibacter sp. | reverse complement strand
ACGGTGGTAAGGGTGCACACGGCGGCGGTGCTTTCAGCGGAAAAGATCCTTCAAAGGTTGATCGTTCTGCTGCTTACGCAACACGCCATATTGCTAAAAACTTGGTGGCGGCGGGTGTGTGTGATGAAGTCTTGGTACAGGTTTCTTATGCCATTGGCGTAGCGCAGCCTACCAGTATTAATGTAAATACTTACGGCACTGCAAAAGTTGAACTAAGTGATGGCGAAATTGCAAAAATTGTTGAGGGCATTTTCGATATGCGTCCTTACTTCATTGAACAGCGTTTAAAATTGCGCAACCCTATTTACAGCGAAACCGCAGCTTATGGTCATATGGGCCGCAAACCTGAAGTGCTGACCAAAGAATTTTCAACGCCTGATGGAAAGGTGGTTAAAAAGAAAGTAGAACTTTTTACATGGGAGAAACTGGACTATGTTCCAAAAGTGAAAAAAGCTTTTGGTATTAAATAAAATTGCATCAATATCTGAAAAAGGCTGCCCGAAAAGCAGCCTTTTTCTTTAACAATAGCCTAAAGGTAAGAAAGAAAAATTCTAAAAGTATAATAATATACTTAACTTAGTATAAAATTAGACCATGAAAGTTAAGGAACCGGCTGTGGCTTACAAAACTCTTAATCCTTTAAGAAGGGTAGAAGATGAAAGACAAAGAGGTAAAGTTATACCCGTTTACCGGTGGAATAGTTTTGATAAAATAGATGCTGTAAAAAATGGTATTTCAAAAGAAGAATTAGAGAATCTGAAAATAAGTGCAGCATTAGATTACGATACATTGGCCCGTGTGCTTGGCATTGCCAAAGCCACTTTGCACAATAAAAAAGGGAAAGCAAAATTTGACCTAAGCACAAGCGAGAAAATTTTTCTTATAGCTGATATTTATTCTTACGGTTACGAGGTTTTTGAAAATAAAGAGCGGTTTAATGCCTGGATGAAGCGAGAGAATTCAGCACTCGGAGGTATTGCTCCTTTGGCGCTTATTGATACGCTTTATGGCATGGAAGAAGTAAAGCATTTAATTGGCCGCATAGAATACGGAGTATATAGTTGATGGATGTATATCATTTGGGAACAACAAAGTTTGCTGACCAATTAACAGGTGAAGGTGCCAAGTTGCATGGAGGCCGTTGGAACCTGATTGGCTCAGCTTGTATTTACACTTCAGAAAGCAAGGCTTTGTGTGTGCTTGAATACGCTGCTAATGTGCAGTTGGAAGAGCTGCCGGCATCTTTGTCAATAACCATCTACAATTTACCTGATAAAAGCTGGAAGGAATTTTCTGAAAAAGAATTGCCTGAAAACTGGACACAAATACCGGTTCCACAAGAGACAAAAGAATGGGGAAGTTTTCATTTGCAACAGGGAAAATATCTTGCTTTAAGGTTGCCCTCCGTTGTTATCCCTTCAGAGTTTAATTTTATATTAAATCCCATGCACACCGATTTCAAAAAAATAAAAATTACAGAAATTCACTCCTTTAGTTTTGACAAAAGAATTAAAAAATAATCTTCATTGAAAAATTTCAGACACCAGCATAGGCCTAAGAAATCGTCTTTGATTGTTGGACGGAAAGCTGTTATTGAAGCCATGCAATCAGGTAAGGCATTAGACAGGATTTATTTGCATAATAAAGTAATAGGAGATGAAATACACCAATTAAGAAAGCTGGCATCTCAGCACGGCATTCCTGTAAATTATGTGCCGGTTGAAAAGCTGAACAGCTTTAACATTGAGGATCACGAAGGGTGCATAGCTGTCATTTCCAAAGTGCAATACCACAATTTACAGGAAGTGATTTCGTGGGTGGTTGAAAAAGGAGAAGCGCCTTTGTTTTTAATTCTTGATGGCATCACTGATGTAAGAAACATTGGGGGCATTGCACGAACAGCGTTTTGCACTGGTGTGCACGCCATCATTATTCCTGATAAAGGCGTAGGTGCACTAAACGAAGATGCTATTCTTACTTCAGCTGGTGCTTTGGAAAAAATTCCTGTGTGCCGGGTAAACAGCCTGATGAAAGCTGTGGATGAATTACACTTGAACGGCATTACTGTTTTGGCCAGCGAAATGGAAGCTGACAGAAACGTTTTCGATATTGATTTTAAAGTTCCGGTAGCAATTGTAATGGGCAGTGAAGAAAAAGGTATTTATCCTGCACTGTTAAAGGTTTGCGATGACAAGTTTAAGATACCAATGGTGGGTGATTTTGAATCACTAAATGTATCTGTGGCTACCGGTATGATCTTGTATGAAGCGATGAAGCAAAGAAAATAGCCTATTTAATGTTTATTCTTCCCCGCGTTGCCTCTGAAAACTATTCCAACAGAAAAGTTTGTTTTGTCGTGATAGAAATCTTTGTTAGTTAAGTCGCTGCAAATAGAAAAACCAGCCTTAAACAAAATATTTTCCCATCCTGCTCTTAATAAAAAGCCTGGTTCCCACATTAGATGCCTCGACTGATTATGAATGACATTCATTTGCTTGGCTACAAAAGGTTCCCTGTCGCTATTAAAACTAGTGTCTTCGATTTTAAAATTATTACTGCTGAATCTTGAGACAAATGCAAACTGAATGGTTTTATTGCTGTTCTGAACTGCTATGGCTGGCTGGAGAAAGAAGTTGGAAAATCTGACTTTAGAATCTCCTGTATGATGTATGTTGTGTACGTTGCCGGAGCCAGCGCCACCATAAATTTCAAAATGCCAAAGTTGTGGCAGCTCTTTTAAATATCCCGCACCGAATTCATAACTATTGATGCTGCTTCCTTCTCCTTCGCTTTCATGATTGTATGAACGGATACCGGCCAATAAGCCAAAATTTTGTGTGGGATTAAAAGCACCGTAGGCATCTATCCCACTTTGATTAGATGTTACTCCAAATCCTGCGGAAAAGCTTAAGTCGTTTTTATTGGATAGCAACGGCGCAGTTTG
>JBQCHB010000108.1:0-3092 GCA_051955075.1 Flavisolibacter sp. | reverse complement strand
CTACCGTAAAAACTATATGGGGAAATAAGATAGCTCCCGGATTTTTAGATGAGTATCTTGCTAAAACCGGTTATAGTGGTCAGCAGACTGATGAGCCTGAATCGCCCGACCGGCAAAATAATCTGTGGCATCCGTTGCCCGGCGACCATGGTGCACACGGTTCTTTTGACAAGGAATCTTCTACTTTCAGCCCGGAAACCTGGATGGCTACCCATAAAAAATTAACCTTCGGAATTCTTGGGGCAATAGCCGGCGGCGTATGCGCAGTTTTATTGAAGCAATAACTTTATAATGACTAAACAAGAGGTTGCCATTAATCAATAAAGAAGCTTTTCAGTAATAAACAACAGAACCATTCAACAATAATTCAATAATGAAATAAGCCAATACAGTAAACCAACAAATAACGATGAATTATAAATTAATAAACGACGATAAGCAAAAAACCTATGCAATTATATTAGAGAGTGGCGAAGAAGCTATGGAACAAATAAAGGCTTTTACCAGCAAGTTGAATCTTTCTGCATCCCGGTTTACGGCTATCGGCGCTTTCAGCGATACGACTGTCGGATTTTTTGATTTTTCAATTAAAGATTATAAAAAGAACCGGTTTAATCAGCAGATGGAAGTGGTATCCCTGGTGGGCGACATATCTGTATACAAAAATGAATATAAAGTGCACGCTCACGTAGTATTGGCTGATGAAAAAGGGGCTGCCTACGGTGGACATCTCATAAAAGCCACAGTGCATCCTACCCTCGAAATCATTTTAGACGAATCGCCGCTCTATTTAAAAAGAGAGATGGATGAAAACAGTGGTCTCCCTTTAATAAAAATCTAAAATCTATGTCAGGTAGTAATAATGCGCCCGGGGCTCCTGGTGTTGACGCCCGCTGGACTTCCAGTGCAAAATCTGGTTTGGGCAAGGCCTTCGACGATTCTTCGGGTGTCATATTTACCATAAGCCATGGCATTTTAGATGAAATTTATTATCCAAGGGAAGATTTAGCCAGCATTCGTGATATGGAATTCCTGGTTTCGGATGGTATTGATTTTTTTTCTGAAGAAAAGAGAGATACCATTCATTCGGTGAAATGGATGGCTGAAGGAATACCGGCCTTTAAAATTGTAAATACCTGTAAGCAGAAGAAGTATACCATAGAAAAAGAAATTATTACCGACCCGGGCAGGGAAACCGTGTTGCAGCGAGTAAAATTCAAACCCGGAAAAAAATATAAACCTTCCGATTTCAAACTGTTTCTTTTGCTTTCTCCCCATATCAACGACAAAGGAGGAAACAACGATGGGTGGCTTGGCGATTATAAAGGTGTTCCCATGCTATTTGCACACCGCGAGGGCGTAACGCTTGCTGTAGCTTGTTTTTATTCAGATTTTATAAAAAGATCTGTTGGATATGTGGGTGTTTCGGATGGATTTACCGATGTGAAACAACACAAAAAAATGGAATGGCAATACAGTGAGGCGCATAACGGGAACATTGCCCTAACGGCAGAAATTGATATTTCCAAAACGCAGGAGTTTGTGATTGCTATCAGCTTTGGGGCACTGCAGGAAGATGCAGCACACCATGCATGGGCCAGTTTATTGGATGGATTCGACGTGTCAAAAGAGACCTATATTGAAGGATGGAAAAAGTTTCAAAAGCAATTGCATAATGTTAAATCCGATAGAAACGCAATTGGCAAACATTTTAGAACAAGTGCGGCTATATTAAACATTCATCAGTCCAAAAAATTTCCCGGAGGCATAGTGGCCAGTCTTTCCATTCCCTGGGGTGAAACAAAGGGCGACAGTGATCGGGCAGGATATCACCTGGTATGGCCGCGCGATTTGGTAGAGGCGTCGGGCGGTTTTTTAGCAATGAATTCCAAAAAACAGGTATTAAAAATTCTGAATTACCTGATGGCAACACAGGAAGAAGATGGCCGATGGAGTCAGAATTTGTGGCTGGGCGGCATGCCTCATTGGAAAGGCCTGCAAATGGATGAGATTGCACTACCTATTATTCTGGTAGATAAATGCGTTCATATTAAGCAAATTGAACCTGACAGGTTAAAAAGATATTGGCCGGGCATAAAAAAGGCGCTTTCTTTTCTTCTGATTCATGGCCCTTTCACGCAGGAAGATAGATGGGAGGAGGAGCCCGGGTTAACCGCATTTACCCTGGCTACAGAGATTACTGCGCTATTATGCGCTGCTCATCTTGCAGAAATTAACAATGATAAAGAAATGGCCAATTACTGCCGGGAGACTGCAGACTATTGGAATGGTGAAATTGAAAACTGGACGTATGTAACTGATACACCACTTTCAAAAGAAGTGGGTGTAGATGGCTATTATATGCGCATTAATCCGACAAGACAAAAAGCGGAAGAGGTAAAAAATAACACCATCGTAATATTAAACAGGAATGAAGATAATGGTAAGATGCAGCTTTGGGAGTTAATAGGTGTGGATGCTTTAGCGCTCGTAAGATTTGGCTTACGTGCTCCTGATGACCCCAAAATTCTGAACACGATCAAAGTTATCGATGCCAAATTGAAAGTAGATACACCCTACGGGCCTTGCTGGCACCGCTACACGAATGATGGGTATGGAGAAGACAAAGACGGCAATACCTTTCCTCAACATGGCCATGGCATAGGCAGAGCATGGCCTTTGCTGGCAGGTGAAAGAGCACATTATGAAATTGCCGCAGGCAATATCCAGGGAGCAAAAGAATTACTTAAATCAATAGACAAATTTGCCAACAACGGATTGATACCGGAGCAGATTTGGGATACGGATGATATTCCCGAAAAAGAATTGTTTTTTGGGCACCACTCAGGTTCGGCCATGCCACTTGTGTGGGCGCATTCTGAGTATATTAAACTGTGTTATTCTATTAAGCAGAAAAAAATATTTGATATGTCGCCTCATACCGAAGAGCGGTATATTAAAAAGAAAATAGCGTGTCCCTTTGTGGTATGGCGTTTTTCATGGCAGTGTAACGTTGTTCCCAAGGGAAAAAATCTTCGGATAGAAATAGAGGCCGAGGCAACGGTACGATGGTCGGCAGACAGATGGAAAAC
>JBQCHB010000107.1:0-12707 GCA_051955075.1 Flavisolibacter sp. | reverse complement strand
GGTTCCGTGCCCCGTTCTATCAACGACCCGCTTACAACAAACGACGTAAACATTACCGGCACGCTGAATATTTTCACCGCCGCCAAGGAAAGAGGTGTTAAAAGAGTGGTGTATGCCGCTAGTTCTTCCACCTATGGCGATCATCCCGGTTTGCCTAAAGTAGAAGATAAAATTGGCAACCCGCTTTCGCCCTACGCAGTTACCAAGTATGTAAACGAATTGTACGCTAAGGTCTATGCCAATGTGTATGGATTAGAACTGATCGGCCTGCGCTATTTCAATGTGTTTGGCCCTAAGCAAAATCCACAAGGAGCTTATGCTGCTGTTATTCCTCTTTTCATAAATGCGGTTTTAAATAACGAACCGCCGGTGATCAATGGCGATGGCGAAACCAGCCGCGACTTTACTTATGTGGCCAATGCCGTGCAGGCCAATGAAAAGGCTTTGTTTACCAAAAATACTGCGGCCGTCAACCAGGTCTACAATATTGCCTACGGCGAACGCACTACCCTGAACCAGGTCTTTGAAATGATCAAAGAAGTAGGCGGCAGCGACCTGGCACCTAAGTACGGCCCCGAAAGAAGAGGTGATGTGCGCCACAGCCTGGCCGATATTTCAAAAGCAAAATCATTACTAGGTTACAACCCTGCTTTCAGCGTAAAAGACGGCTTGAAAATAGCATTCGAGTGGTACAGAAAGCACCATCATTTCGGGTATAGTTAATCTTAACCGCGGCGGGCACAGAGAGACACGGTAATGCCTTACGGCAGTTCTCTGATTAAATGATTTTCTCTCAATAATGAATAAGGAAATTCGTATAGTCAAAAGCTAAATGACAGCTGTGCTTAAAATTCAAAAACATGCACGAAAACCAAATTGGCACTATCATACTGGATGCCGCTTTTGAAGTGCACAAACAGCTTGGCCCCGGCCTTTTAGAGAGTACTTACGAACACTGCATGGCTTACGAACTGGTTCAAAGAAACCTTACAATTCAAACACAATTGGTTTTACCGGTTATATACAAAAGTGTAATGTTGGATTGTGGTTATCGCATAGATATTAAAGTAAATGACAAGGTTATAATTGAAATGAAGGCAGTAGAGGCCTTGAACGATATTCACATGGCACAGATTCTGACATATATGAAGCTGTCCGGTTGCAAACTTGGTTACTTGCTCAATTTCAATGTCAGGCATCTCAAAGATGGAATAAAACGGGTAGCGTTGGGAAACTTACCCAATGAATAAAGGCAACAGTCAAAGAAAGGCCTGGCCGTCAACTGTGTTCCTCCGTGTCCGCCGTGGTTAAAACTTCTTACAAACATTACCCATGTCTTTCTTTGCCCACCCCACTGCTATCATTGATGAAGGTTGCGAGATAGGCGAAGCCGTGAAGATCTGGCACTTCAGCCACATCATGCCCGGCTGCAAGATCGGCGATGGCTGCAACCTCGGTCAAAACGTTGTAGTGTCTCCCAACGTGGTTTTAGGAAAAAATGTAAGGGTGCAGAACAACGTCTCTATCTACGAAGGCGTGGTGTGCGAAGACGATGTATTCCTGGGCCCTTCCATGGTCTTTACCAATGTCATCAATCCAAGAAGCGCTGTAAACAGGAAGCATGAATACAAACCAACAATGGTTAGAAAAGGCGCTACCATTGGTGCCAATGCCACCATTGTTTGCGGTAATGAAATAGGGCAATATGCCTTTATTGGTGCCGGTGCCGTCATCACCAAACCCGTACCTGCCTATGCCCTCGTGGTCGGCAATCCTGCCCGGCAAACGGGATGGATGAGTGAATATGGACATCGCCTGCATTTCAATGAAGAAGGCATCGCTGTTTGCGAAGAAAGCAGAGAAAAATACAGGCTCCAAAACAATAGGGTAACCAAAATGGCATGATGAACCTGCACATGTTTACTGCTGCGTACTTTGCGATCGCCGCGGTTAATGATCTCTTTTGGTTTATAGTGGATGGCTGCCAACTACTGCAGGCAGAAAAAAGACCCTATGAAAAATTATACCGGGATCGCCGCGTTCGCTGCGCCCGCCGTGGTTAAATCACTTTATTTAAAAATCACAGTGCAGTTTTAAAAGCCTGTGCAAAACAAAGCAGCCTGGATGAAGTAAACTACTGCGTCCGCCGTGTCCGCAGCGTTACTTACGGGCTTCATAATACTGATCTTTTAAACGATTACATTTCAAATGAACAACTATAAAAGAACCATCATCATCACCGGTGGTGCCGGTTTCATCGGCTCACACGTAGTGCGGCTTTTTGTCAATAAATATCCCGATTATAAGATCATCAACCTCGATGCGCTGACCTATGCAGGCAATTTGGAAAACTTAAAGGATGTGGAAACGGCGCCCAATTATGTTTTTGAGAAAGCCAATATCCTGGATCCGGCGCAGTTGGAAAACTTATTTGCCAAATACCAGCCCGACGGAATTATTCACCTGGCCGCTGAATCGCATGTAGATCGTTCCATTGTATCGCCGCTCGATTTTGTGTACACCAACGTAGTGGGAACAGTCAATTTGTTGAATGCAGCCAAAAAGCATTGGTCAGGTGATGCCCCAAACGCCAAACCCCAAACTCAAAACACTAAACGCTTCCACCATGTATCAACCGATGAAGTGTATGGTGCCTTAGGCGATACCGGCTTCTTCACCGAAGAAACGCCTTACGATCCGCATTCGCCCTATTCTGCTTCCAAGGCTTCTTCCGATCATTTTGTAAGAGCTTATCACGATACCTATAACCTGCCGGTTGTCATTACCAATTGCTCGAACAACTACGGACCTAATCATTTTCCCGAAAAGTTGATCCCTTTAATGATCAACAATGCGATCCATAGCAAACCCTTACCGGTTTATGGCGATGGTTTATACACAAGAGACTGGCTGTTTGTAAAAGATCATGCTGCGGCTATCGACCTGGTATTTCATAAAGGCAAAACCGGTGACAGCTATAATGTCGGCGGTTTCAATGAGTGGAAGAATATTGACCTGGTAAAGCTGCTTTGCCAATTGATGGATGAAAAATTAGGAAGGCCGGCAGGTGAAAGTGAAAAGCTCATCACCTATGTAAAAGACCGCCCTGGTCACGACCGGAGATATGCTATTGACGCCACAAAGATCAATACAGAATTAGGCTGGAAACCCAGTGTAACTTTTGAAGAGGGCTTACGCCAAACCATAGACTGGTATTTGCAAAACACAGAATGGCTGAAGCACGTAACAAACGGTGCGTACCAGCAATATTACCAGGAACAATATGCAAAATAACATACCGCTGTGAACACTGTGTCCGCCGCGGTTCAATTTATATAAGGGATTTACAATTAAGACATGAAAGACATCACTTCCGGGGCCTATATGAAGTATTATGAAGAGCAGTATGCGCACAGGAGTTGAAAAGTTGAAAGCTGTTTAAAAGTTTAAGCTAAACTTAAAATAATCTTTATGAGCTTCCATCAATTTTCCTTTGAAAAATTAGCGGTATGGCAAGAGGCCCGGCTGTTAGCTAAAGAAGTATACCTGGCAACGAAAAATCTTCCTTCAGAAGAAAAATACGGTTTAAGTCAACAAATGAGGAGGGCGGCTGTTTCAGTTTGTTCTAATATTGCTGAAGGTACAAGCAGGGTAAGCGCAAAAGACCAGGCGTATTTTACAACTATAGCTTTTGGAAGTTTAATGGAGTTGTTGAACCAGGCTATTATTGCTTATGATCTGGAATATCTTTCCGAAAAGCAACTGGTCGGCGTTCGGGAAAAAATACAGCCTTATCAGTTAAACTGTCTAACTTAAAGAAATCGCAACTATCTCAATTGGGCGGATTAAAGATGTTTTTGTTAATGCTCTTTTCCTGGTCCATATACGCCCCTCTTAAACCCTTAAACCCTTAAACTTTTAAACCCCTAAACCTTAAACCCTTAAACCTTCTCCATGAAAGGCATCATCCTCGCCGGCGGCAGCGGCACAAGGCTTTACCCCATCACCAAAGCCATTTCAAAACAGCTAATGCCCATCTACGACAAGCCCATGATCTATTACCCGCTTTCCATCTTAATGATGGCAGGCATCAAAGAAATTTTGATCATCACCACGCCGGAAGATAATGCCTCGTTTAAAAGATTGCTGGGCGATGGTAGCCAGGTAGGCTGTCGTTTTGAATATGCCGTGCAAGCAATACCCAACGGACTGGCGCAGGCTTTTGTCATTGGCGAAAATTTTATTGGCAACGATAAGGTAGCATTAGTGCTGGGCGACAATATTTTCTATGGCTCAGGCCTGGGCAGGCAACTGCAGGCCCTCAACAATGTAGATGGAGGTTATGTGTTTGCCTACCCGGTTTCCGACCCCGAACGCTATGGTGTGGTGGAGTTCGATAACGACAACAAAGTCATTTCCATCGAAGAAAAACCCGCCCAACCCAAATCCAATTATGCCGTGCCCGGCTTGTATTTTTACGACAACCAGGTGGTCCGGATCGCCAAAAACCTAAAGCCATCGGCAAGGGGCGAATACGAAATAACAGACGTGAACAAGGAATACCTGCAAAAGGGTGAATTGAAAGTAGCTATTTTAGACCGCGGCACCGCCTGGCTCGATACCGGTACTTTCGATTCTTTGAGCGATGCCTCCGAATTTGTAAGAGTGATTGAAAAAAGGCAGGGCACAAAGATCGGCTGTATTGAAGAAGTGGCGTATAGAATGGGGTATATGGATAAACAACAATTACTGCAACAGGCAGAGGCGTTGAGTAAAAGTGGTTATGGTATGTATCTGAAAAATTTAATTGAAAAGGAAAAATAAACAGCCTTGGCGCTATCAAAGTTTGCAATTTCCAACAACCTACAATTTATTTAAATGGAATTGAACAAAAAGAAAGTTTTAATCACCGGAGCTGATGGATTTATTGGCAGTCACCTCGTTGAAAGGTTACTGGAGGAAGGTTGTGAAGTAAAGGCTTTTTGTTATTACAATTCATTTAATAGCTGGGGTTGGCTCGATTCATTTCCGAAAGAAAAGCTAAAGCAAATTGAGGTTTTTACTGGTGATATCCGCGATCCCAACGGTGTGAGGACAGCTATGCAGGATGTTGATGTGGTTTTTCACCTGGCTGCCTTAATCGCTATTCCATTTAGTTATCACTCACCCGATTCTTATATAGACACCAATGTAAAAGGAACCTTGAATGTAATACAGGCGGCTAAAGATTTTAAGACGCAAAGAGTTTTAGTTACATCCACTTCTGAAGTGTATGGAACAGCGCAATACGTGCCTATAGACGAAAAGCATCCACGCCAGCCGCAATCGCCATACTCTGCTTCAAAAATTGGAGCCGATTGCATTGCCGAATCTTTTTATCGAAGCTTTGACCTGCCTTTAACGATTGTAAGGCCATTTAATACCTTTGGTCCCCGCCAGTCGGCAAGGGCTGTCATTCCTACCATCATCACACAATTGCTAAACGGCAAATCCGAAATCAAATTGGGAGACATAACGCCAACACGTGACCTGGTGTATGTAAAGGATACTGTAAATGGTTTTATAGAAATTGCAAAGTCTGAAAGACTAATCGGGCATGATTGCAATATTGCCACTGAATCAGAAATTACTGTAGGCGACCTCGCACAGGAACTGATCAATCAGATCAATCCTGCCGCAAAAGTGGTAACAGATGGCCAGCGTTTGCGGCCTGGAAAATCAGAAGTATTTCGCTTATTCGGGTCTAATAAAAAAATTAAAGAGCTTACCAGCTGGCAGCAGCGTTATAGCCTGAAAGATGGACTGGCTGAAACCATAGCATGGTTTAGCAATAAAGAAAATTTAAAGCAATACAAAGCAGATATATATAACCTCTGATGACGCAACAAGAAACAAAAAAAACATTCGACGAAATTTTGGTCTTCATCCGTAATGCTTTTCATGAACCAGAGGGATTTATACCATTGCATGCGCCTTATTTTGGTGGCAATGAAAAAAAATACGTGCTGGATACTATTGAAAGCACTTTTGTTTCTACAGTTGGCGCTTATGTGAACCGCTTTGAAGAAATGATGCAGGAAATAACCGGTGCCCGGTTTGCAATAGCCACTACAAACGGAACCATTGCCTTGCATCTTGCCTTGCTTGTGGCTGGTGTGAAACCAGGCGATGCCGTCATCACCCAATCACTCACTTTTGCAGCCACGGCCAATGCCATTGCACATGCCGGCGCTACGCCTGTATTTGTGGACGTTGACAGGGATACGATGGGCCTTTCGCCTGTAGCATTAAAGGAATGGCTTGATGAAAATACCATTATAAAAGAAGGTGCCTGTTTTATACAATCCACCGGCCAGCGAATAGCTGCTTGTGCACCCATGCATACGTTCGGTTTCCCTCTTCGCATTGAAGAAGTAGTGTCTGTTTGCAATGCTTATCATATACCAGTGGTGGAAGATGCTGCAGAATCATTGGGCAGTTATGTAGGAACAACCCATACCGGTAATTTTGGTTTGCTGGGCACTTTTAGTTTCAATGGTAATAAAACTGTTACTTCAGGTGGTGGTGGTGCTCTCGTTACGAATGATGAAAAGCTAGGCAAATTGGCCAAACATTTATCCACCACGGCAAAAGTGCCGCATGCCTATGAATTTAAGCATGATATGTTAGGTTATAATTACCGGATGCCTAATCTTAATGCTGCTTTAGCTTGTGCGCAATTGGAACAATTAGATAAATTTTTAGCGAACAAGAAAGAACTGGCTTGCCTGTATGCAGAGTTTTTTAAGGACCGTTGTGAACAATTTGTAGTGGAGCGGCCGGGAACAACGGCCAACTATTGGCTGAATACAATTTTGTTGAACAACCACGATGAACAACAGGCATTCCTGCAATACAGTAACGAACAAAAAATAATGACAAGACCTATCTGGCAATTGATGAACAAATTACCTATGTATAAATCTTGTCTAAAAGGGCCGTTGGATAATGCTGAATGGCTCGAGCAAAGAGTGGTAAACATTCCAAGTAGCTATAGACCTTAAAATGAATAAGATAACAATAGGATATTTTGCTGACGGGCCTTGGTCTCATCTGGCGCTTCAAAAAATCCTCATAGATGAAAGTCTCGAAGTAAAATTTGTAGTTCCAAGACTTGATACAAAAGATGTTACCCTGCGAGATATTTCACAAACGAGTAATATTCCCTATCTGGAAGGCATAAAAATTAACTCAGAAGATTTTTACAAAACAGCTGTAGATCTGCAATGCGATTTATTCGTATCAATGAGTTATAATCAGATATTCAGGCAAAGAATAGCTAATCTCCCTCCTTTGAAAACCATTAATTGTCATGCAGGGAAATTACCTTTTTATCGGGGAAGAAACATATTGAACTGGGTATTGATTAATGATGAAAAGGAATTTGGTATCACTGTCCACTATGTTGATAATGGTATTGACACAGGTGATATTGTTTTACAGCGAAGTTTTCCCATCACAGACAATGATACATATAAGACATTACTTGATACTGCTTATATCTCTTGCGCTGAAGTCTTGTATGATGCAATTAAACTAGTACAACATGGTAACAGCAAACCTGTTAAGCAAGTAGACATACACCCTGTTGGTTTTTATTGTGGAATAAGAAAGGAAGGGGATGAGATTATTAATTGGAACCAGACAAGCCGGGAGTTATTCAATTTTATAAGAGCTATTTGTAAACCCGGGCCAGTTGCAAGATCTTTTTATGAAGGCCAAATAGTGCTCATTAATCAAGCTAAGCTTATCCCTGATTCACCTGTTTATAAATCGACACCTGGTCAAATTGTTGGAAAGTCAGAGGATGGTTTTATCATTAAAACAATAGATACTACAATTGAAATATGCGGGATTGAAACATCGGCAAAATTAAAAATAGGAGGTAGACTATCGTGAAAGAAGTATTAATTATCGCTGAAGCGGGAGTGAATCACAACGGCGACATTTTGGTTGCTAAAAAACTAATAGATTTTGCTGTAGACGCCAAAGTAGATATTGTAAAATTTCAAACTTTTAAAGCAGCTAAACTCGCCAGCGAGTCAGCAGAAAAAGCAAGCTATCAACAAAAGACAACCGGGACAAAAGAAAGCCAGTTTGAAATGCTTAAAAAGCTTGAACTGTCAGATAAGGACCATGACGAGCTGATCGCCTATTGCAACAAAAAAAGGATAGCATTTCTTTCCACTCCCTTTGATGAAGAAAGCGCCGAACTGCTGAAATCAAAAGGAATCACTATAGGTAAAATACCTTCAGGAGAGATCACCAACCTTCCTTACCTGCAAACCATGGCCAAAACTTTCCCCCATGTCATTCTTTCTACGGGAATGGCTACCATGCAGGAGATCAAGGAAGCGTTGCAAGTGTTATTAGGTGCCGGGGCTAAAAAAGAAAATATTACGATCCTCCATTGCAATACGGAATATCCAACACCCATGCAGGATGTAAACCTGCGGGCAATGAATCATATTGCCAAAGAGCTTGGAATAGCCATTGGCTATTCCGATCATACATTGGGCATTGAAGTGCCAGTTGCTGCTGTTGCCTTAGGCGCTACGGTAATTGAAAAGCATTTTACGCTGGACAGGAATATGGAAGGCCCTGACCACAGGGCTTCTTTGGAACCTGCGGAACTAAAAGCCATGGTAGCAGCCATTCGCAATATTGAACAGGCCATAGCAGGCAGTGGTATAAAAGAGCCTAGCCCTTCTGAATTAAAGAACAAACCCATTGCCCGCAAAAGCATTCACGTTTCTGAAGATTTGCCTGCAGGCTATGTTTTAACGGGTAGCGAACTGGTAATGAAAAGGCCTGGCACCGGTATTTCACCTATGCAGATCTCCGATGTGATCGGGAAAAAGTTATTGAAGGCGGTTGAAGCCGATCAATTATTAAGCTTCGATGATTTAGAAAAATAAAGAACACCGCAGTTGCATAAGATTACCGTATTAACCAGTTCCAGGGCCGATTACAGTATTTACAGGCCTTTGCTGCAATTGCTACATCATCATGCGGCTATAAAATTACAGATCGTGGCCTTTGGCACACATACGGCCAGCCAGTTCGGTCATACTGTTGACGCCATTAAAGCTGATGGTTTTACAGTAGCAAGAGAATTGCCTTTTGTATTAGATGGGGCTTCACCTGCCACCATTTCTCTTTCTATGGCAAAGACGATGGAACAATTTGCCGGAGTATGGAAAGAACTGCCTACAGATTTAATTATTTGCCTGGGTGATCGCTACGAAATGTTTGCAGCAGTGGCGGCAAGTATTTCATTTGCTATTCCTGTGGCGCATATACATGGCGGCGAAACAACGCTGGGTGCCATAGACAATATTTTTCGCCACAGCCTCACACACATGGCTTCCCTTCATTTTGCAGGTGCCGAAGCTTATCGGCAAAGAATAATTGCGTTAACGGGAAGTGAAAAGAATGTTTTTAATACAGGGGCTTTAAGCATTGACAACCTGCGATCGCTTTCTCTTCTCACAACCGAAGAATTTTATAACAGGTATGGTGTTGATTTAAGTAAACCCACCTTGCTTACTACGTTTCACCCCGAAACAGTTTCTTTTGACCGGAATGAGACCTACGCAAAAGAATTATGTGGTGCGCTGGAAAAACTGTCAGACCAGTTCCAGGTATTGGTCACCATGCCTAACGCCGATACCATGGGCAGCATTATAAGAAAGAACTTAGAGAAGCTGGCCGATAAAAAACGGGGAACAGTATTCGCTTTCGAAAACCTCGGAACCATTGGCTACCTGAGCGCCATGAAGCATTGCACCATGCTGGTAGGAAATACATCAAGTGGATTTGCAGAAGCCTCCTGGTTTCCCAGGTGGGTGGTCAACCTGGGGCACAGGCAAGACGGAAGGTTGTTAACCGAAAACATCAGGACCATTGCCGTAGATAAAAATGAAATAGTAAATACAGTGATACAATTGAGTCAACAGCCTGTACCATCTTTGCAGCATCCTTACGGGAAAGGATATGCTGCCGAAGAAATGCTGAAGCATATATTGATATTCCTGGAATCAAAAACTGCCGACTAATTTTTATGAGCCTCGTCAATAACCATATCATTTTCGAAAACGAACCTGTCAGGGCGGCGCTGGCTAAACTGGACAAACTGGGTCCCGATGCTATATTATTTGTTGTAGATGAACAGAAAAAACTGATTGGCTCATTAACAGACGGTGATCTGAGGAGAGGTTTCATCAGGAACCTTGAATTTGAAAATTCTATTCTTGATTTCATACAAAAGAATCCTATATCCATCACCCGCAAAAATTATACACTGCGTCAACTGGAAGAGTATAAAAAGAAAAATTTCAAGATCATACCCATATTGAATGACGAAGGTGTTATCATCGACATACTCAATTTTCGACTGCAACATACGATCATACCGGCCGATGCCGTATTAATGGCAGGCGGACAGGGCAAGCGACTGATGCCTTTAACGGCTAATACACCCAAGCCATTATTAAAAGTGGGCGATAAACCTATTATTGAATATAATATTGACCGGTTAGTTACCTATGGCATTAAGAACCTAAAAATCAGTATCAATTATTTGGGCGAACAATTGGTAGCCTATTTTGGTAACGGTGATTCCAAAAACGCCAGTATCAGTTATGTGAAGGAAGACAAGCCATTGGGAACAATTGGCTCTATATTGTTGGTAGATGGTTTTAATCATGACGATATTTTAGTGATGAACAGCGACCTGCTGACCAATATTGATTTTGCTGATTTTTACACCACCTTCAAAGAGGCGGAGGCTGACATGGCCGTGGCCGCTACTTCCTATCATGTGGATGTGCCTTATGCGGTGCTGGAAGTAGATGGTAAAAACCTGGCCACTTCCTTAAAGGAAAAGCCCCGCTATACGTATTATTCCAATGCAGGTATCTATTTGATCAAAAAAGAGCTGTTGGACATGATCCCTAAAGGAGAATTTTATGATATCACCGATCTGATGGAAGCGGTTTTAAAGACGGGCAAAAAGCTTATCACTTATCCTATTACAGGTTATTGGTTGGATATTGGTAAGCCGGAAGATTATAAACAGGCGCAGGAAGATATAAAACATTTGAATTTATAAATGGAGATTCTGATTACAGTTTGTGCAAGAGGTGGCTCCAAAGGCATTCCCGGTAAAAACATTAAACTAATCAACGGCAGGCCATTAATTTCTTATACGTTAAGAACTGCCCAGCAGTTTATAAAAGCTAATGGTCATTCGGATTTGGTACTGTCAACAGATGATGAACAGATTAAAAAGGTGGTTGATAGTTTGAACTTTGACATTGATACAAGCTATACAAGGCCGCAGCACCTTGCCACAGATAAAGCCGGTAAAATTGGCGTTATCAAGGATGTTCTCCTGTATGCCGAAAAGAAGAATCAGAAAAATTATGACGTCGTTCTCGATTTGGATGTAACCTCTCCATTAAGGAATCTGTCAGATTTGGAAAAGGCATTGGAAATGCTTTTGGAGAAACCTGAGGCTTATAACATTTTTTCTGTTAGTCCCGCCAACCGTAACCCTTATTTTAATATGGTGGAAGAAAAAGTGGATGGCTACTTCGCATTATGTAAGAAAGGCGAGTTTTTAAGCCGTCAGGCTGCACCTAAAGTGTACGATATGAATGCATCTTTTTACTTTTATCGCAGACTTTTTTTTAAAAAGGATTTTCAAACCGTTTTCACTGACAAGTCATTAGTGTACGAGGTGCCTCATACATGTTTTGATTTAGATCACCCTATAGACTTCGAGTTTATGTCCTTTTTATTGGATAACAACAAATTGGATTTCGATCTTTGATGAAAGTATTAATAATCGGGTTAGGCTCTATAGCAAAAAAACACATTGCCGCACTAAAGGAAATTGATCCGGCCGTTGAGCTATTTGCAATTAGGTCGTCCACTGGTTCCAATCAAATGGATGGAGTGATTGACCTCTACCAATTGGACGAAGCAAGAAAGCTGGAAGTCGATTTTATCATCATATCCAACCCAACGTTCAAGCATAAAGAAACTATAGCCAAACTGATTGATTTCAACCGGCCATTGTTTATTGAAAAGCCATTGTTTGATAAACTGGAAAATGATGCGTTGCTGGAGCTAATTGCGCAAAAGAAAATAACAACTTATGTGGCATGCAATCTCCGGTTTCTTGACTGTTTAAAATTTTCCAGGAAATTTATAGCTGGGAAAAGGATCAACGAAGTAAACATTTATTGTGGCTCTTATTTGCCTGAATGGCGGCCGGGTCAAAATTTCAGGGAAGTATATAGTGCCAACAAAGAAATGGGTGGTGGTGTGCATATTGACCTGATACATGAATTGGATTATGCTTACTGGTTTTTTGGTAAACCTAAACGTGTGAAAAGAAGTACAAGCTCAGTTTCATCATTGAAAATTGATGCTGTTGATTATGCTAATTTTTTATTGGGCTACGATCAGTTTAGTATAAACGTTATACTAAACTATTATAGGCGTGATGCCAAACGTACTTTAGAAATAATTTGTGAGGATGGTTCACTGAACGTAGATCTGTTGAAAAATGAAGTGGCCTGGAATAGCAAGGTGATCTTTACTACAAAGCAGGTTATCAGCGATACTTATAAAGAGCAAATGAGTTTTTTTATAGAAAA
>JBQCHB010000106.1:0-6856 GCA_051955075.1 Flavisolibacter sp. | reverse complement strand
GTTGATCAATCCACGTCCTACTTAACAATTAACGAACTAAGTAATACACTTGAGCAATTAATTATTG
Organism: Flavisolibacter sp.; assembly: GCA_051955075.1. Lineage (GTDB taxonomy): Bacteria > Bacteroidota > Bacteroidia > Chitinophagales > Chitinophagaceae > Flavisolibacter. Next base: position 6,789 of record JBQCHB010000106.1, on the reverse strand, counting down.
CCCATAAGCAGCATGCAGCAGATGTATGTTTGCACTTTCCGAACCCATCTCTCAAGGACAATCCGGGAGATCATCCGGATCACATCATCTTAGGCAAAATGATCAAAGAAATTTGCCGGCGAACTCATACAAAAGGTAAACTCTACAATGGTTATTGTGCCGGGAAAAATAATTTTCATGAGAAGCAAATCCCGCTATCGGCTGATCTTTTCTGGAAGATAGGAATGTTTGCTGTGTATGAGCAAACGGTTTTTGATCTTGCAGGTTATAGCACCATCAAAGAAGATCCGAAACTCTATATGCACTGGTGCCTGGACTGAAACGAATTATCTAATACTGCTTTTATGATTTATTTCCCCAAAGAAATTCCCGATGCTGAATCAGATACTCAAAATATGCGCAACTGCGGCAGGGGACAAGCGAACGATGGCGTAGATTTTCATGGCACATAAATCGCAACTGGATAGTAACAGCACTTCCTTTACTTATTCAAAGAAAATTTAACCAATGGACACCCTATGCTTCAGTCACTTGAGATGGGACTTCGTTTATCAAAGGCCCCAGCATCTTCTCAAACGTTTTTCACAAACCAGTCGCGTGTTTTATATCGAAGAAGCACTTGATACACATGGCAGTCCCTACTACGAAATTCATCACGATAAGGAACATCCCAATTTATGGATCGTACACCTGTATGTTTCCCCCGGTCAAACAATCCACAAAACTGCTCAGTTGCAAACCCTTCTTTGTTTGTTACTCGAAGCGTTTCATGTGTCTGATTTTATCTCATGGTATTATACACCAATGGCCCTCGCTTATACTAAACACCTCACTCCAAAGTTGATTGTTTATGATTGTATGGATGAATTGTCTGCTTTCAAATTTGCGCCTGCTGAGCTGAAAGAGCTTGAAAAAAACCTGTTTGAAAAAGCTGACATTGTGTTTGTTGGTGGCGCAACTCTTTACCAGGCAAAAAAGCGTTGTCATCCCAATGTGTATCTGTTTCCGAGCAGTATCGATAAAACGCACTTTGAAAGAGCCCGTATTCCACAGGATGAGCCCGCTGACCAGGCGTCCATTCCTCATCCGAGGTTTGGATTTTACGGAGTGATCGATGAAAGGCTGCATATTTCCCTGATAGCCGAAGCAGCCGCATTGCGCCCGGACTGGCAGTTTATCCTGATAGGACCGGTCGTAAAAATCGATCCGGCGCTATTGCCGGCAAAAGACAATATTCATTATCCAGGTAAAAAAAACTATGCAGATTTACCCGCCTATCTTGCCGGATGGGATGTAGCGATTCTTCCTTTTGCTCTGAACGAATCAACCAGATTTATCAGCCCGACAAAAACGCCGGAATATCTTGCCGGCGGAGTGCCTGTCATTTCAACATCCATTGCTGATGTGGTGGATCCTTATCAAAAAAATGGACTTGTAAAGATTGCTGATACCGCTGCACAATTTGTTGCTGCCGGTGAGGAATTGCTGAAGGTTTATGATAAATCCTCATGGCTGCAGCGTATCGATCACTTTTTGAAAGACAATTCATGGGATCACACTTATTTCCAAATGAAAAGCCTGGTGGATAATGCGCTGATGCATAAGCATTCAACCAGGTTAGAAAAAACAGTCATTTATGTTTGATTATATTATTGCAGGCGCCGGATTTTCCGGATCGGTGCTTGCCGAGCGTCTTGCTACGGTTTACGGTAAAAAGGTGTTATTGGTAGAAAAGAGAAATCATATCGGTGGCAACACCTTCGATTTCTATAATGAGGATGGGATCCTCATTCACAAATACGGCCCCCATATTTTTCATACCAATAGCGAAAAAGTTTTTAAATATTTATCGCTTTTTACCAAATGGCGGCCCTATGAACACAAGGTATTGGCGAGTGTTGACGGAATGCTGGTGCCGATCCCCATTAATCAGAATACCATCAATCAGCTTTATAATCTTCATCTGAATTGCAAAGAAATAGATGCATTTTTTGAGGCGAGAGCAGAGAGCATCCCGTTTGTCCGAACCTCAGAAGATGTGGTGGTTAGCAAGATTGGAAGAGAGTTATATGAAAAATTTTTTAAAGGATATACACGAAAACAGTGGAACCTTGACCCATCCGAATTAGATGCTTCAGTGGCAGCGCGCATACCGGTGCGCAATAATCAGGATGACCGGTATTTTACAGACCTGTTCCAAGCCATGCCTTTGCATGGATATACGGCAATGTTCGAAAAAATGCTACACCATCCGAACATCAAGGTAATGCTGAATACAGATTATCGCGAAATCAAGGATGTCATTCCCCATAAAAAGCTCATTTTTACCGGGCCGATTGACGACTATTATCACTACTGCTTCGGCCGTCTGCCCTACCGGTCGCTCGATTTTAAATTCGTCACAAGGGACGAAGAATGTTATCAACTCACGGGTACAATTAACTATCCCAACGAGCATGCATACACGAGGATAACTGAGTTTAAGCATCTCACTGGCCAGGCCCATTCCAAAACGACCATTGTTTATGAATTTCCAACAGATACCGGCGATCCTTATTATCCTGTACCTCGTCCGGAAAACGCCGCCTTATACCGGAAGTATCTGGAGCTATCGTTGACGGAAAAAAATGTGTTTTTTTCAGGCCGGTTAGGCACTTATAAATACTATAATATGGACCAGGTGGTAGCTCAGGCGTTGACTCTTGTTCATAAATTAGAGCTGGAGCAAAAAGTAACCGATCAAGCGATTGTCGCTTAACACATAAAAGCACTATTGCGCCCGTGTTGCGAAGCGAGCCATCAGCGTAGAATCGTTTGAAACACTTCCTGATATTTTAAAAACGCCAGACATTTTTTAAGATAAAATTGATTAACTTTTTAATGTAGGGCGAGCCCCTGCAGGGAAGCAGACATTTTTCTAAACAGTAAACCCATAAATACTCCCTTTTTTTATTTTGCAAAAGCTAGGGTGCCAGCGAAATTCTTACCTGCACACCGGCTCTTGTATCTATTGTAGGTGCGGAAGAAGAAACATAAGGATTTACCCTGCGCTGGTCAAAATACAACTTCACATTGATGCGGTTGCTAATGTAATAATCCAGCGTAGGGCTTATGGTAATTTCTTTGCTGCCGTTGGTGGCAAAGGCGCTGTTTTGATCCAAGATACTGTTAGAACTTACGTTGTTCCTGATGCCAATTGCAATATTGAAATTAATTTCGTTGTCCAGCGTTTTGGTATCTTTCTTTGAGAATGGCACCTTAAACGGAAGCTTTAATCCGCGCTTGCGGAAACCGCCGCCAAAGGTAATCTCTGACGTTCTCACTTCGCTCAGTTGATAGTCGATAAGGCTCAGGCTTAACTGGCGTTGCTTCATGTAATTAAATTTCAGGTTCAGTTGGTTGGTAAAAGTCATATCTATCCCAAACAACGGAGCAAACTGTTCCTGGATGGTGATATTCGGAACCAGGAAAAAAGGAATGTAATTGTTGCCGCCGCCCGTAGTATCAATAAAAGACGGATAGCCATAATGCGACACATCCCTGTAATATAAGGCCGAAGTAAAATTATTCATTCCAACGTGTGCAGTATAGGCATGGGTTAATGAGAAATTTGAAAATATCTTATCCAGTCCCGGCACCCGGCTCAGGCCGTTATATGAAATGCTCCAATTGGGTTTTGGCAAAATACCACTGAACGGGTTCGACTTAATGTTCTTGTTTTGCTGTTTGATAAGTGACACTTTGGTGGGGTCCTGGCCCGTGTAAGCCGCAATAAAGGCAGGCACCAACACATCCACCGAATATCTGCCATAACCCAAAGCATATCCATCTGCGCCAACAGGATTTCCCTGGTTCTTATTGTACGTATTGAGTTCGCCCAATCTTTTCGACAGAATCTGCCGGTAATCCTGGAATTTTAAGAAAGTTTCAGAAATGCGGTTTGGGTCATATTTTCCAAACAATGTATTCAATGCAATGTAGCTCACACTAAATCCGCCATTTACGTAAGGACTCAAATGGCTAAAATTGTTGCCTGTGCCGGTAGTGTCCTTAAAAGTTTCCGAGTAATTTTTGCTAAAAGTTTTATCGAGCCCAAGGTTAATTGAAAGGTCCTGGATAGGCTCAAGCTGTGCTGAAACAGTGATTTTCTGATCAAAGCTCTGCACAAACAAATCATTAAAATTGGAATCGCGCGTTATCAAACCCCTGCGTGCCGCATCATTCAGCCAGTTGCTGTCGGGTTGTTTACCCAGGATAAAGTCAAATCCGGGCGCCATGCTTTTAAAGTTTTCGCCTAAAATTTTGGTACTGTCGGTATAGCCGGGCAATCTTGTATTACTGATTTGTGAAACAGATGCATTCACTGATTTTACACTGGTAAGCAATTTTCCCAAAATCCTTAACGGGCCAGTAATTTGCGGAAGTTCCTGGGCGCCGGGTTTGGAAGGCGCCGCCTTTGGTTTATTACCGGATGTAGAATCTGCCGCTTGTTTCTTTGGTTGCAACGGCTGGTCTAATGCCCGCAGCCATTTGGATTTGCTGTATAATCGTAAGAAATCAAACTGAACCGTGGCATTTTCCTGCTGGCCATTTTCTAAAAAGTTTCCCAGGTTTACCGCAAGTCTTGAAGCACCTATCCAGTTGTAATTAGCCGTATAATCCAGATGCATATTTATCCAATCTGTCAGCGGCAGCTTTGATAATGGCACATTGTATGATAAATTAATTACCTGGTTAAAGACGGTGTTTCTACCACCGGAAAAGAAGTTGTCTCTTACGGTGTCGCGTTTGGCACGGGTGTCAAGCCTGCCATCCGGTTCGTCTATCACTGCATTGTTCAGCGCTGAATAGTCGAGCGTGAGTGAATGGGTAAGCTCCCAACGTAAAATATAATTACGGTTGAAGGTAAAATACTTATCAAAAGTTTCCGGTGTCACAAATTTATCATTACCGCCGATGCTCCGGGGCTTCAGCACGGCAAACTGCCTGAACACATCAGCTTTAAAAGTAAGCTGCGAAGGTATCGGGTTGATATTAAAGTCTTTTACCAGGTCGAACCAATGCGTTTTTGATTTTCCAAACAGTTTCTTAAATGGAGAAAAAAACTTGGGTTGCGGCATAAAATTATAGCCGAGGCTGCCCTGCTGTTTGGTAACATTATTGTATTCAATAAGCGGATTGTGCGCTTCTGTTTTAGTATACGTATAACTCACGTCAAGGTTTTCAACATCCCAAAGCTGAGGCTTTTTATTGTTGGTGCGGTTTTTATGAACGTTAGTGAAGCTTATGGTTTTGATTGATGCAAAATCAATGGCATTATTTCTTATTGAATCTCTGTCACTCTTTGAGTTGGCATCCCTGATTTTTTGTTTCAGTGTAATGTCTTTGTCAAAAGGATCATATTGCGGCGCACTGGTAGCTGTGGTGATGCTCGCATACACCGGGATTGACATGGCAGCTTTTTTAGGCAACAGTTTGCCTAATTCAAGATTCGCTGCAGCGTCAAACTGCATAAAATTATCTTTAAACCGTTCACTCAGACCCTGGTCAAGCGTTCCAAACCCGTTGCTATGCGAATTCGCAGAAACCGAAATCGTTCCCAGGTCAGAAAGATTGGCATCTACCCGGCCAAGCGAAGCCCACCCTCCCTTTTCATCAATAGAAGAAAGGCGTAACTCATTAAACCATAATTCCCCACAGGCAGAAACAGCATTTGTATTTTCAACGCCCATTAAAATGCCGCCTACCTCGGCAAGATTAGGATTTCCCATTATGGAATAGGTTTGGTCGTTGGATTCCTGTTGAGAATACAAAACATTTATCGGCGAATTTGACAGGTTTCTTTGGGTTTTAAGAGATACCAACGACTGAAGATCCAAATCCAGGCTATTCGTTTTCATCCAAAGGGTATCGTTATATTCTTTACTGTTAGGATTCAACGCCGAATTCAATGGTGTAAGCCGTAATGGAATGCGCACTTCGTAATAGTTGCTAATGAAATCGCTTCCGATACGCACTACCGCTGTAAGATCACCATTGTTCAGCGTGGTAGCCGGATTTCTTTCAGCGTGGATAAACATCTGCAATTTTTTAAACTGCCTCAAATCTTTATTTACAAAAGTCTGGAACACTGCTTTTCCATCATTTTTTGCAAGGTCGCAAAATTGTAAAGTAAGGGATTGCTCATTCTGCAAAAGGTTCACGCCATTGTTACTTAAAGTCTGCACACGTTCAATTTCACTTGGCGTGCGGTAAGGAAGTGGGCTTCTTTTATCATTTTCCTCGATATTTACTGCACCTACATTAAAATCATTATCAGAAGTAGGAGAATAATTGCCTGATGAATCTAGTTTATATTGAAACTTCCTCCAGGTATTTCTTACAAGGCTTAAAGTACCAAAACGAACGGTTACGCTGTCCTGAAAACCCGTAAGAAACATTCTCATGAAACGGATAGATTTAAAATCAGGAATGTTGCCCACTTTTTTGTCATACCCGTCGATAGGAATTCTGAGCTGGTACCACGTTTCGTTGCGGGACGTGCCATCTACCAGCTTAACGCCAACCACTTTCTTATCAATGATATAATTTTTGCCCACTGTCATCTCCGGATCGGTGGGCGGCTTCAGATCTACAATATATTGAAAGTATTCTTCTGTTTCATTGAGCGTATTGTCGCGGTTTAGATCTTCCTGGTCGGGATATAAAGTAGCTGCTGAAGAATATTGCGACTTGTTATCTGCAATAGGCGAATTTCCCTGCGGATTATTAAAAAATTTATAGCGAGCT
>JBQCHB010000105.1:0-7432 GCA_051955075.1 Flavisolibacter sp. | reverse complement strand
TCTGTCAGTTTCGTCCAAATCAATTACACAAGTTTCGTCCAATAGTGTGTCAATCCTTTTATAAACAAAATTCGGTTCATGCTCTTGCTCTCTATCAATACCATTTTGCAAAAGGGATATTAAGTTCTCTACCAATTGTGATTGGCCCTGCATGAATAATTCAATCAGCCGCTTTCTGTCACTTTCAAGCATCCAGTATTTTATTCCCCAATGCTTTCGCTCGCATGCATCTGCAAAACGTTGATGGCCGGTACCAATTGAAAGCACTTGCAGATCTGACAATTGTTTATTAAAGGCCGTTTGGGCCTCAATTATAGTAAGAAGCGTAGGATTATTTGCTACTACTCCGCCATCCACTTTATTGCTAAATGACTGCTTCATACCATTCAGGTCTGTATAGGTTGTGGAATAAGGATCAAAATAGGTAGGCGCAGCAGATGTAGCGAGTGCAGCCTGATAAGCAGGAATATGATAATCCCGGATAAAACGAGGATGGTAATTGTTCTTTAGTACAGATGGCTTGCCCTGCATCAGATCGTAGATCGGGATACCTACGTTTGTTTTGCAATCTTTCAAAATTGGATCTGCACCATCCTTCACTTCTTTGAATTTTTTTCTAATCAAATTCTCTAAAGGTGTTCTATCATGTGCAGAATTAAAAAGCCTTCCAATACCTTTTCTTTTTCTGCCAAATATTGTCGCTGCATTATCTAAATAGAGGTCAAGAATTTCTACTGCCGGAATACCCAATGCCAATGCGATTGCAATTATACCACCAGTAGAGGTTCCACTTATTAACTGAAAGTTTTCATATATCCGGTATCTCTCTACGCCTCTTGATTTTAGTTCTGCTTCAATAGATGCTAAAAACATTGCAGGAAAAATGCCTCTTATACCACCACCATCAATTGTTAGTATGTTGAATTTCTTTTCCATTTTAATTATCAATCTTTACCCGGATTTCTCCCGTTAATAATTTTTTCATCAAGCCTTTTTTTTGTTGCTGAAGGATGGTAAGTTGTTGTTCATAAAGTTTTACCTCATTATCTGCTTGAGACAATATTGCTGCAATCTGTTTTTGTTCTTCTAAAGGTGGATATGGTAATCGTAATACACAAAAATCATCAAAACTTATTTGCTTGCCGTCACGAATTCCGATAACGGCAACAGCTAAATGGCCAATAAAATCGTAGGATTTGAAATAGTATTTATAAAAATCGTCATCAATACATTTTACCGGCTTCAAAACAGTATAAGCAGGACTAACTATTCCTCTGTATTCAGAATATTCCAAACCACCTTGGAAAGAACGAAGGCTAATAATAAAATTCCCCGGCTCAACTAATTTGTAAGATTTGGTTTCCCCGGAAGGCATTGTAACTCTGCCTGAAAGCATATCACGGGGAATAATTCCTTTATCCTGTGTAGCAGAAAGTAATTGCTCATTGCTATTATTTTTTATAGATACACTTTTAAAAATTGCATCTGCATTTATTTTATTCCATTTCGTTTTCTCAAACCCCTTCAATCTCTTTTTACCCGTAAGCAATTGCTGCATCAATCCTTTATTGCGTTGTTGCAGTTGGGCAATGAGTTGTTGGGTTTTGGTGATGGCTTCGTCCCAGATGGAAAGGATGGCGGCGATTTTTTTACGCTCTGGTAGAGAAGGGGTTTTTATTTCTAAAGTAAGAATATCATGTCTTGTTAATCCGGGTATCATATTGCCTTTTGCTAACTCTCGAAACTGATATTCTTTTTGCAGCAAATAATGATAGATAAAAGATGTGCATGAATTTTCATCATCTCTAATCGCCATAATCTGTCTACCAATTGCTACCTGTGGCAAAGATAAATAATGCATACTCCCTACACCAGAGCCCTTTACTGTAATTAGAACATCATTCGCTTTCGCTAACGCACCCTTCTTATTGGTCCACTTAGTAAGTTCGTTGAAACAATTAGTATAATCAGTTGGACCAGTAAAGTATGGTGTTCCCTTCCCGCTTTTGTTATATTCGCTTGGCCCAAGATGAAGTCCTGAGATAAGTTTCATTAACTTACCTAAACGATTAATCTCCCACTCCTCGGGTATCCATCCCAATTGTGTGTTTTTATAACCGGGTTTATTTTCGTTTGGCATTTTCAATTATGCAATGTTTACAAAAAATTCGTAGCTTCTTGCTACGCAAATACCATTCTTTACGATAAAACATTCAACCCAATGCAAACCTTTGTATTGGGAATGTTCCTTTTGATTTAGCCCTCCCTTTCCGGCAGTTTGCGAGTGAAAAATACCACCTCTTAATCCATGAGCGTTATTGGCTTCATCACCCGTATTTACAACCTGCCAGTAAACTTCAAAAGGCTTTGGCACATTTGTTTCCGCAACAAAGAATATTTCACTTTTTTTAGGGACAGTTGTCTTTGATGTTATAGAATAATTTTTGCCTGAAGGTGCTTTATACCGGCCATGAACTTCCACTTTATACTTTAAGTTTAAATTCCATTTCGGGTTTTCTCTATGCGCCACAGTTAGTAAAGCTGGTTGATAGTTAACCGGCATATACGTTTCTGTGAGTAATTTGGTCAAACCAATTCCCTGAGTTGCTTCATTTACAGCACGGGTACCCAGCAATTCTTTTAAATACCGGTAAGCTTGTGTTATATCGCAGGTTTGTAAATAGGCAAAATCATTTTTTGCTTTTTCCAACCAATCATCAAAACGAGCTCTTCTTTCTGACTCCAATATCCATCTATCAGCAAAGTTTTCACAGTCATTTACCGGATTAGAAATCCAATCTACATATCTGTTGTGTTCCGGACTAAATTTTGAGTCAATGAAGTCTTCCATGTGAGCAAGCACATTGTTGATTGCTAAAATCAAATCTGTTTCCTTATTATAAGCTCTTGCAGCTAATGTTGTAATGATTATTGAAATGGGTTTGTACTCGTCCCCTCCGAACATGATATCACGATGCCTTTTGAGTATTTGAACCACTCTTAACAATGGCTCTTTTTCTTTTTGATATTCCGGCAAGGGTTCAACTGCTTCCCGAATAGAAAATGATTTATATAGATCCAAACTTGCTTTGTCCTTCAACCAAGCAGCATAACCCCAAGGGTTGCTTTTCAACCACTTGCTTGAAACTGTCTCATTCTTGTAGTCCGGTCTCCTTTTGTCTGTAATGTTGATTGCCAACTGCTCAATCTCACCCTGAGACATATTACGAATGGATTTCTCTAAAAGAATAAGCTGTTTTTCTTCAATCACTGCAGGAAGAATATCCATGTGAAATTTGGAAGCCTCATGATATACTAAAGTCCAGCAGCGGTTACCTTCGTCATCTAACATACGTTTGTAATCGTCATTATCTTTTAACTGATCGCCAACCGCATTTTTTACATTCCATTGCGTCCAATCAATCCTTTTACTTTTTAACTGGCATACCAGATCAACATCCAATTCGTCATCTTCAACAATTGGCCTTATCATCGTCCCCAATAAAAATGAACCCTGAGGTTTTATTTCAGGTGAATAAGGTTTGAGAGGCGAGCCATCTTTACATAAATGATTTCCGACAGCGGTATATCTATCAATAACAGTTTGATATTGCAATTCTGTTATGTCTAAGGCAAGCCCAATACTTTTTAATAGTTTATTGAGTTCTGTTGTATGAGATATTGATGTTAACATTACAATTGTATTTAATTTTAGTAGCCTAATTCTTTTAAGTAATCATTCATTTGGTTTTCAACATCAGCCAATTCAGATTTCAATCTGCTGATTTCCTTTTGAGTTTCAGCAATATTCACCGGCTCTTCCTCCTCAAACGTATCCACATAGCGGGGAATATTCAGGTTGTAATCGTTCTCTTCAATTTCTTTAAGGCTTGCCCGGTAGGCATATTTATCTTCTATCACTAATCCTTCGTCAGTTTTGAGGCTGTTGCCAGCTTTGAAGATTTTGTACGTTTCCACGATGTGATGAATGTTCGCTTCTGACAGGCTGTTTTGATTTTTACCGGATTCATATTCGCGGCTGGCATCAATAAACAGCACATCCTTGTTATCGCCTTTTCCTTTATTAAAAATGAGAATAGAAGCAGGAATACCGGTTCCATAAAATAAGTTGGCCGGTAAACCAATCACTGCTTCCAGCAGATTCTCTTTAATAAGCTTTTCCCTTATTTTTCCTTCGGAACTGCCACGAAAGAGCACACCATGCGGGACAATTACCCCTACGCGCCCAATATCTTCATAGGCGGTTTCTATCATGTGTGTAACAAATGCGAAATCGCCTTTGCTCTTTGGTGGTATGCCGCGGTGAAAACGGTTGTATTGGTCTGCCATGGCATTTTCTGCACCCCACTTATCAAGGGAAAATGGCGGATTTGCCGCAACGATATGGAACTTCATCAACTGATCGCCCTCTAATAACTTGGGATTATTAATGGTATCGCCCCACTCAATATCTGCATTATCCATTTCATGAAGAAACATGTTCATACGGGCTAATGCCCAAGTGCTGCCATTGTTTTCCTGCCCGTACAATGAAAAATTATTGCTGCCAACTTCGCGACCTAATTTAATCAATAAGGACCCGGAACCACATGTAGGGTCACAGATGCGGTTTCCCGGTTTAGGCGCTAAAAGTTTTGCCAACAAAGTAGATACCTCGGCAGGTGTATAAAATTCACCCGCCTTTTTACCAGCATCACTGGCAAATTTTGCGATAAGGAATTCGTAAGCATCACCAATAATATCATTGCCTTCCAGGTGAGACGGTTGAAGATCCAATACTGAAAAATCAACTAATAAGTTTTTCAACCGACGGTTGCGGTCTTTGGTTTGTCCCAGGTTTGCCTCACTGTTGAAATCAATATTGCGAAACACACGTTCCAATTTGGAACGGTTGGCATCTTCCAATTTCTCCAGCGCAATATTTATTAATTCACCCAGATTGCTTTCATTGCGTTGTTCAAACAAATTATCAAACGAGCTTTCGGCGGGTAATTGAAAACGCTCATTTCTTAATGCCCTTTCCATGCGTACTTCATCATTGTTGTATTTTTCCGCATAAACGGCTTTTTTATCTTTCCACACGTCGGTAACGTATTTCAAAAAGAGCATGGTAAGGATATAATCCTTGTATTGCGTAGCATCAATGGTACCGCGAAAAGTGTCGCAGGCTTTCCAGACGATGTTATTAATATCTGATTGTGTCAGCTTTTTTTGCATGTTTATTATTTAATGAGTTTTGAAATGATGGCAGCATATAGGCTTTGGTGCTGAATAATAAGTTCCTGCGATAAAGCAATTTGCTTTTGATGCAGCCCGGCAAGTGAAGCTACTTTTTTTTGTTCATCCATAGGCAGAAGTGGAATTTGAAAAGCACCCAGTTCTGATTTGCGCAAAGAAAAAATATTAGTCCCACTACCTATTTGCAATAAGGCAGCTTTTGTTTGGGGTGCATTTAAAATAGCAGCCAGGTATTCCGGATAAATTATTTTCTTCCTGGGCCTTAGTACAAAAAAGATGGAAGAAGCGATGTAAGGACCGAGAGAATCTCTGTAACACCAGGCAAAAAGCCGGTTACCTTTTCCTACAAAAAGCACATCGCCATCTTGTAAAAGATGGGGTTCAGATTTTTGATCCAGAACAACAAAATCGTTAGCTTCTGTCATTAACCTTCCCTGTTCATCAAACTGCCTCACCTGCACATAAGGTACGTTACCTCCTTCAACAGGTTGACTGTAAAAACCGAAGCGAATCTCACATATATCATTTATTGTTTGTTTCATTTATTTTATTGTAGAGTGTTTCTGTTTTACAAAAATAGGAAAGTAAATGATAAATCAAAATTATTTTTTATAGACTCTTTCAGATTTTAATCGATTTTTTAAAGTTAGTAAGATGCTTAGTTGAAAAACGAGACAAATTTGGAAACGATTATTTATGGATTATTGTTTTCTTTTTCTTTTCACCAGCCAGCCGGTGCTTTTTTTCCTCCTCAGCAATTGTATGTTCCTGCCGAAGAACTTCGTTTGTAAAATCGTCCTTATCAAGATTGTACAAACTATCAGTATGATAAATGATTTTTAATAAACTGGTATTACCATTTGCTTTCCAAAATCTATACTGTATGTCATTTGCTTCAAATTGCTTTTTTTCACTGTGGCAATTAATCCATCCATAAGCACATAATAATGAAATGATGAATAAGCTAAGGCTGATCCATATGTGCTTATGAAAATGATGAATATGCTTAACCTGACTTTGTTCAGGATGTATCAAGTTGAATCTTGACGTTTTTATTTGATTTGATAGATTATTTACACAATCAGTGTTTCTTCTGACTTCGGAATTAAGCTTTATCAATTCCGATTGAACTGATTTAATTAGCGTTTCTAATGCATTTAGTGATTCGCAATCTTTAATCGGATGGCTTTGTTTTAATAAAGCAATCTCCAAAGTTTCCAGCTTCTCTATAATCGTTTGCAATAACACCTCGTTCATCACGAATTATTTAAGTTTTTAATTCAGCCGGTTTGATTTTTTCTTCTTTCTTTTTTTACCCAACTTCCATTCATAGGGAGATGACTGGTTACTTTCCTGCGGATTGACTTCGGGGAGTAAAATATGGGTGCCCTTATCTAATGATTTTTTAATTTCAGGAACAATATTTTCTTTGGTAGTTCCATTTGAAATTGAAATCGCTGCTGACTGCTTAACCGATGTATTTATTTCCCGGAGATAAATAGCTTTTTCAAGATTCTTTAGAGAAAATTTTCTGTCAATTTCACTCCCCTTATATTTGAAATTCCCAATTCTAAAACTGATGCCCTGTAACTCTCTTGTTTGCCCTTTGTATTTGTACAATGTTTCAATATTTTTATTAGCTAATTTTTCTTTAAGATGGTCAAGACTTTTACTATGAGGTAGCATTTCTAAAATTGCCTGGTAAATAACATAACGGTTGGCTTCTTTCTCATTTAATTGTTCAAGATGGGTAGCCGATAAATCTTTTGATATAGCTTCTTTTAATCCATATTTAGTGGTCAGCTCCTGGGCGATTTTTTTGCCTCTCAGGCCTATCCAATTGTCTTTGATTGTTTCGCCTTTATTATTGACAAGATTGGCAATAATATGAAGATGAGAATAATTCTTATCGATGTGCTTTGTGATAGAAAACTGGGTGTCTGCAACATTCATTTTTTGTAAGTATTCCCTGGCTATTTCTATCATTTTTTCATCCTCAATTTTTTCTCCCGGATAGAAACTTAAGATGCCATGAAAAACTACTTTATGAAGGGAAGGTCTTAAGGCATGCTGTCTCTCAAAATCCTCAGACATTAATTTCCAATCATAACTTCTAACGCCTTCGGCATCCAGAACGACCGCTCTTTTTTGATCCTTGCATACATATTTGCAC
>JBQCHB010000104.1:0-10005 GCA_051955075.1 Flavisolibacter sp. | reverse complement strand
AGGATCTGGTTTTTCTCTCTCCAGCAATTACACTCTTACAATATCACTTTCAACAAAACCGTTACTATCGATGCTTGTGAGATAAGCATATTCACCACCTGCATCCAACGTAAAAAAAGCATCCCAGTCAGGTGTATTAATGGGTGCGCCAAGGTTTACCGGTTCGCTCCATTTGGTCCAGCTTTTATCGAGGCGCTTCGTCATCCAGATATCATTGTCGCCTAAGCCTCCCGGCCTGTCGCTGCTGAAGTACAAAGTTTCGCCATCAGCGGCCAGGTAAGGTGTCATTTCATTATAATCGGGCAGGTTGATCTTTTTACCCAGGCTTTTGGGTTCGCTCCAGGTGCCATCGGGTTGCAGAAAACATACATAGAGGTCGCTGTTGTAATCGCCGTTCTTTTCGCTCATGTATAACAGTAAGGTCTGTCCGTCATGCGCCATAGAAGCGCCGTTCTGCCTGCCATTGTCGTACTTGTGATAGTTTTTGATCTTCAGCATTTCGGGTGCACTCCAGCGGCCATTGGCCAGCCGGTAACACATACTCACACCATTGCCATAATAATCACCATTGATAAAAGCATTACGAATGAGAATACGGTTATTGTCAGGCGATATCCAATACACTGCGTTGTAATTATAAGTATTCAACGGGTAACCCATATGCACAGCTTCACCCCATTTACCAAAAGTATCGCGGTGTGCATACCAGATGTCCTGCGAGTTGCGCACCGAATTATATTTTGTGTTGAGGGGATGATTCTCACAAATGAAAAACAAATGATTGCCATCAGCAGAAATGGTAGGGCGCAGTTCGGCTAATTCCGAATTGACCTTCCATCCAAGGTTTTCGATCTTGATGATGGTGCCTTCTTTAATGATATTTTCTTTTTGTGCTACTAAGTTGCCGGAAGTATCGTTCGATGGTTGGGCTTTTGCAATATGCAATAAAGCCAGCAGTATAAAAAAGCAGGTAGCCTTTTTCATGGGTTTGGATTTACGAATTAAGGGTGTAAAATACTAAGGATTAAAGGTATTTCAAAGTAAGGCTATGCACCTGGCTTTGACCATGCATTTAACAGACATAAATGTTTGTGTGAAGCAGTTAATACAACTTCATACCAGGATGCAGGGTTATATAAATATTGGTAACGGCCTCTCCCTTTTTATGAACAATAATGCCTGTGCAGATCTGCTGTTCGTTGGCGGTTGCTATTTCAAACGCAATACCATTTTGCCGGTCGTCATAAATAATAATTTCCCTTCCATCATCATTATAATGCGCCAGCTTTTTACTATCAGGAAATTGATTAATGATATCGGCAAGAGAAGAATACACATGCACACCGTTGCCTGTAGAAAAATAGGAAGATGTAGTACGGATCTGCTGCACGGTTTTCTCCATCATCGTGCTGTCTTTGTAAGTAATATAAATATTTAGTGTAGTAGCATTGTTATGTTCATCTCTTTTTCCATTCCAGGTAAGCCATGCTTTTCCCATGGCAGCATCGCTGGCATCGGCCTTGCCTAAAATAGTTTCCAGGCTGGCGGCATCGGCGCCAATATTGGTTTTGCCAACGCTTTCGCCGGGTACAATAAGTTTATCAGCGTTAGGTGTTTGCTGCAACGCAATAGTTGTGTCAGCAGTGCTTTTTTGCGTTGTTGTGTCGCTGTTAGCAGCAGCGGAGTTACTATGTTCACCGCAGGAAGCAATGCAAATACAAAATAGCAATAACCATTTCATGTTACAGAATTTGAACTAACGGTTAAAAAAATCATACCGTTAAATCATGCATTATAAAGCTTTTGTCATTTCTTCAAAACTGTCATTTTCTTCGGTGAGTTCGGTATAATCTTTTATTAAAGCATCAGCGCCGGACAATTCTGCCGCACTATGCGTAGTAAGAACGCCAATTACCTTCATGCCTGCTGCCTTTGCTGAATTGATGCCCACAACAGCGTCTTCAAATACCAAACAGTTCTCAGGCGCAACATTCAGCAATTGTGCCGTCCGGACATAAATTTCCGGGTCGGGTTTGCCCTTGCTGATATGTGATGAATTAACGATCACGTCAAAATACTGGCGGATAGGAATGTTGTCAAACATAAAATCAATATTCACCTGTATGCCCGATGTAGCTATAGCCATAGGAATATTATCGCTTTTAAGTTGTTGCAATAAAGGCAACAGTCCGGCTACAGGCACAATGTGCGATTGGTATAATTGCCTGTAAATGGCTTCTTTTTCCTGCGCATATACCATGGCTTCGGCGTCTTCCATTTTTCGGCCGTAGATGTATTCGATCACATCTTTGTTGGTGCGGCCGTTCACGTTGGCTTTGTATTCTTCTTCCGATATTTCGCGGTTCTGATTCTTTAGGTATTGAATCCAGGATTTGAGGTGAAACGAATTGTTATCGATAAGTGTTCCATCAAGATCAAAAATCACTGCTTTTACTTGCATGCTTTCTTTAAATTTTTGCAAAGATGAAGAAAGCAATTTTATGGCCATCATCTCTTTCAAAATCGAGGTCTGATGGCTAATGCCTATTTTTATAAAAAAATTTCTCTCTTGAAGTCACTACTGAACAGCCAGCAAATACAATTGACCATTAAACGGCTGGCCAATCAAATTTTAGAAAATCATGTGGGGCTGGATAATACAGTGCTTATCGGCATACAGCCAAGAGGCATTTACTTATCAGACCGTATTGTTAGCGAAATAAAAGCTGAAGCCAGCGGTGCTACTATTCAATATGGAAAACTGGATATTACTTTTTACCGTGATGACATTCGCAAAGAACTGCACGTTGCCAACAAAACCGACATCCTTTTTTCAATTGAAGGCAAAAGGGTAGTGTTGATCGATGATGTGCTTTATACAGGCAGAACCATCAGGGCGGCGCTGGATGCCTTAATGGATTTTGGCCGTCCGCAAAAAGTGGAGTTGATGGTTTTAATTGACCGTCGATACAGCCGTGAATTGCCCATACAACCAGATTACACTGGCAAGTCTATTGATTCAATTGTCACCCAAAAAGTAAAAGTGTTGTGGCAGGAGAAGGACGAAAAGGATGAAGTGATTTTAATTGACTAAGAAAAAATGAGATGATTTATGGTTGAAGGCAGGTGACAATGAATTAATGGTGTTGAAGATTGCCACAACTATGAACAATTAACCATGAACCATGAACTTATTTTTCCTTTATCTTTGATTTTTAATGGCGCTTTCTACCCGACATCTCCTAGGAATAAAAGACCTTACTCCGGCAGATATATCTTTATTACTCGACACGGCAAAGCAATTCAAAGAAGTTTTACAAAGGCCAATTAAAAAAGTTCCTTCGCTCAGGGATGTAACCATCGTAAATTTATTTTACGAAAATTCAACCCGCACCCGCATTTCTTTTGAACTGGCCGAAAAACGCTTGTCTGCCGATACTATTAACTTCAGCGCTTCAGGTTCGTCCGTATCAAAAGGCGAAACACTTTTAGATACGGTGAACAACATCTTATCTATGAAAGTAGATATGGTGGTAATGCGGCACAGTGCCAGTGGGGCGCCTCATTTTTTGGCCAGGCATATTCCTGCGGCCATCATTAATGCAGGCGATGGCATCAACGAACATCCTACGCAGGCCTTGCTGGATGCACTTTCTATTATGGAAAAACATGGAACGCTGCAAGGTGTTCGTGTAGCTATTATAGGCGATATTATGCACAGCCGTGTGGCGCAGAGCAATATTTATTTGCTTACTAAAATGGGAGCGGAGGTAGTAGTTTGCGGTCCTCCAACGCTGATTCCAAAATATATGGAAGAGGCATTCAATGTGCGTGTGGAGTATAATTTAAAAAAGGCCCTCGAATGGTGCGATGTGGCAAACGTCTTGCGCATTCAGCTGGAAAGGCAGAACCAGGTTTTGTTTTCGTCGCTAAGAGAGTATAACCTGGCTTATGGTATCAATAAAAGGATATTAGACGGCCTGCATAAAAAAATAACCATTATGCACCCGGGACCTATTAACCGCGGCGTGGAGCTGGATAGCGATGTGGCCGACAGCGATCAGTCCATTATTTTGCAACAGGTAGAAAACGGTGTGGCGGTTCGCATGGCAGCTTTGTATTTGCTGGCAGGAGAAAGAAGTTCATCCTGATTACACGAATTATAGCAAATTCCACGAATGAATACGTTTTGCTTTATTAGTATAATTCATGCTATTGTCTTTTTATTTCGTTTAACTTAACGCAGTTTTTCATCCAATTTTATTTATGCGCATAGCTTTATTTCCCGGCACATTCGATCCCGTAACTTTTGGGCATCTTGATATTATCGAGAGATCATTGCCATTGTTTGATAAACTTTACATCGGCATCGGCATCAACTCTAATAAAAAGCCCATGTTTTCTGCAGAGCAGAGGATCAGGTGGCTGGAAGAAATATTTAAAAACGAATCGAAGATTGAAGCGGTTATTTACGAGGGACTAACCGTGAACTGTTGCAAAAAGATCAGCGCTAATTATATTCTTCGGGGCATTCGCTATGTGAACGATTTTGAGTACGAAAAAGCCATTGCTGATATGAACCGCAGCCTCGATGAAGATATTGAAACTGTTTTTTTAACCTGCCTGCCTAAATATACTTCGGTGGCTTCTACGTTGGTAAGGGATGTGTTGCGTTACGGTGGTGATGTGTCACAATTTGTGCCCGATGTCGTATTAAAAACGATTCGCCAGTCCGATCCAAAAATATTATTTGCATAACCTATAAAACAGATTTATGCTATGGACTGCCTAATATGAGGGCTTGCGGAAGAAATCGGAGAAAGACAAAATGTGATAGCTATACCTCGTTTTTTTGCAAACACAATTCCCTGTCCTGGCAACCGCCGCCTCATCTTCTCTCACGGACACCTCACCAATAAAGCATGGATATTAAATAACAAAGACTACGATCTTTCGACCATCCTTCGACTGTCCTTCGACCATCTCATGATTGCAATTGTAACTTGCCCGGAGCAATTGTACGGGAAAAGAACGGAGAGTGGGATACAACAAGATACACAAAAAAGCCCCTAATTACAAGCCGAAAAGAACAAAACCTTGCTGGGGAACAGGCTGCTATCAGTTAGTTTTTCCCGCAAATGTTTTCAAACCTGCCTTCACAACATCTAAAATCGAAGCATGGGTGTTATCCATATAAGAAGCTAAAGCATTCAGTGGAACCCATTCACATTTTTCAATGTCTTCATCAGTTTGTGGAGTGAAAGCATCTTTTTCACTTTTCATCATGTACCAGTGCGACTCTTTCAAGATATGTTCGCCATATTGCCGGTAGGTATGGTAGGTAACGCAAAGAGGCGCTTCCAGCCTGGGATTATTCAATCCTGTTTCTTCCTTTACTTCCCTTAAGGCGCAGGTGGCCAGGTCCTCGCCTTTATCCAGTTTGCCTTTGGGCAAATCCCATTTTCCACGGCGAAAGATCAACAACAGGTGCTTATCATCTGTATACACAAACCCGCCGGCAGCTAATACCAGCGAAAGTTTCTTTTTAAAGCTGTTTAACAAAGCCTCTACATCCACATATAAAAAAACGCCTCTCAAAATTTGTGGTTGCTCCATTTCATAGATCATGGCCTTTACTGTGTGCGCATTAAATTCGTCAATAAAAACAGTTTCTTCATGGTGCAAATATTCTTCTACCTCCTTTGTTATTGCGTCAACCAAAAAAAGAGGCTTGTTATGGAAGTAGATTATTTTCTGCATAAGCAAATGTATTATTTCGATTGTTGAGTGGAAGAAATTAAGTGATGATAAAGCCATTCAATTAACAAAACCCTTCTCATTTCACTGAACACTGAAAATTGAGTATTGAGTATTTTAAGTTGTAAGGTGAGGGCCGGTAATGCTGCATTCATCGTCCTTGTTCCTTGTTCGATATTCAAATACCTTCGCGGCATGACAGATGCTCTTGTTACGGCCGAAAAATTGTTACAAGCCGACGCCGTCCGGTTAAGCCCCAAGGCGCCATTTACCTGGGCCAGTGGCTGGAAAAGCCCTATTTATTGCGACAACCGAAAGGTCTTATCGCTGCCTTACATCAGGGACTATATTAAAAGCGAATTATGCAATGTAATATTTGAAAAATTTGCTGAAACAGAACTCATAGCAGGCGTAGCTACCGCCGGGATTGCCTGGGGAGCTATGGTGTCCGACCAGCTAAAGCTTCCTTTTATTTATGTACGTCCAAAACCGAAGGAGCACGGCTTGGGTAACCAGATTGAAGGCCAGTTTGAAAAAGGTCAGAAAGTGATAGTGCTGGAAGATTTGATTTCCACAGGTAAAAGCAGTTTGCAGGTGGTGGATGTATTAAGGCAAAATGGAGTGGAGGTGATTGGGATGGTTTCTATTTTCACTTACCAGTTCCAGGTAGCCACAGAAGCTTTTGAAAAGGCCGGTCTGCCTTTTATTTCACTTACCGACTATCCTTCCTTATTAAGCCTGGCCGCCAAAAAAGGAGTGATTCAACCAGAAGAGCAGGAAATTTTGTTAAATTGGCGAAACGACCCTGCTAACTGGAGCGGACTTTCTTAAATTCGTTAAAACACTTCTTCTTTATGAAAAAACTATTATTTACAGCGCTGATGGGCGGCTTTTTAAGCCTGGCTTCTTCTGCCCAGACAAAGGCTGTACAAACTGCAAAAATCAGTACGCCTACCGTTCAATGCGACATGTGTAAAAAAAGGATCGAGGACTATTTGAAGCGGTACGATGGCGTTACAATGGTAAATGCTAATTATAAGCGTCACGAAGTGACCGTTAAATACGTTACCGACCGCACAAACGAGGAAGTTTTAAAAGCAGCTATTGCCAATGCTGGCTATGACGCCAATGAAATTAAAGCCAATCCGGAAGCTTATAAGGCGCTTCCAAAATGCTGCAAAAAGCCGGAAGATGGCGGCGGTATGCCCAAGCACTAACAAACATATAAATGAATTTAAAGCCCCTTTTAAGGGGCTTTTTTTATGGCCATTTAATCTCATCCAAACGGTGCATTCCCTCATAATGAACCGGCCTTGTAACATAAATTCCTGCCTTTCCCACCTTTACCGAACCGTCAGCTTTTAGCAAAACTTCCTTATAAGCCAGCGAATCCACGTTCATACTTAATGCTGTTTGCAGCGAGATATTTCCGGAAAATGGAATTGAAAACTCGCTGTTGGCACTTACATCTACTGTTGAATCCTGTGTGAACTTTCCCAAATAAGTACTATCAAGGTACACGTCAGCCTCTGCCTCTTTGACAGAAACTCCAAAATTATTGGGATTAAAATAAGTAATGCTAAAACCTACCGTGGCTTGCTGAAAACTCCAGTTCTTGATACCCAGGTGGTCAATTCTTCTGAATTCAGGATTCTGAATTTTTTTACAGCCTGTAAAAACAATGCAAGCTATTAAAAGGAGAGAGGAAGATATTTTCCAATTCATGCTTAAGGTAAGCAAATATCATGCATAGAAAATCAACCAAATTGTGGAAAACATTTTTGCTAATATTTATAGGTAATACCAGTTGACGGCTAGAAAAATTATAAGCTATTTTAATTAGTTTAAATTATAAACATAAAGCATTAGAAACAATAGTATTATAAAGCTTATATAATTTTAAAAAAAAGAATATAATAAACCTTAATCGCATAATAAACAGCTAAAAATGAATCTCTTGTTCTTGCCTTTATAGAAGTATGCTAATGAGTTGTTTATTAATTATTAATAAGTCGTAGTTTACCTTAAATGTCAATTGGTTTTTTGCATGATTAAATATTTTTTAGTGTCTGCTATTCACATTTTTATTTTTTACTATAGCTGCCTTCAAATGCGTTCAATTATTATTTTGATAGCTAGAACTTCAAAGAAAATTTTAGGCGATTGTAGAGGGTTTAAGGAAGAATATTTAGAAGTAACCAGCCGGCCAAAATCAGGATGGAAGAGATACTGAAAGAAATTGTCGATGTATAGTGTTTTATTTATACGCTGCCATAATAGCATATTGGCTGCGTTTCTTACTAAATTTTATTGAGCTGAAATTTCCGGTTGGACTGTACCCAAACTCTTTACTATTCTATGATCCCGACAAAAGCGTTATTCGTTTTACGTAAATTGCAGTTGCCAGTTTTTATTACTGAAGACTAACTGATGAGATGCAGACTTTATAGTGTATTGCTATTTGTTGTAGCCACTTCCTTTTTTGCTTCGGCTCAGGATTTTTCTAACAAGGGAAAGGAGTTCTGGCTTTCTTATTCTTATCACGTGGGTATGGTGAACCCGGGTGCTTTGCCCACTATGACATTGTACCTCACTGCTGATGCCAATACGAATTATAGCGTAGAAATATTCGGAGGACAGGTTATTACTACCGGCTCCATAGCAGCAGGCCAGGTAGTCAGTGTAGATGTTCCCAATTCCTGTTTTATAGACGACGAAGGTCTTTTTACGAAAAAAGCAATCAGAGTCACCGGTGACAAGCCTTTAGTGGTTTACTCTTATATCACCCGAAGTGCCGCGAGTGGCGCCACCTTATGTTTACCAATTAACGTATTAGGAAAGGACTACTATTCAGCCAACTTTAGCCAGACGTCTAATGAAACAAATTCAAACTCTTATTTTACTATTGTTGCTGTAGAGGATAATACATCTGTTGAGATCACACCTTCGGCTGATACAAAAAACGGCTGGCTGGCCAATAGTACACATGTTGTCAATTTAAACAAGGGGGACGTTTACCAGGTGCTTGGTCAAACTGTAGGCGCCGACGGTGTTGACCTCACAGGATCGAAAATTAAATCTATTGCCAGCGGAACAGGAGGGTGTAAAAGAATTGCTGTTTTTTCGGGTAGCGGAAAAATTAAAATTCCGGCTGTAAACTGTAATTCCAACAGTTCCGATAATCTTTATCAGCAATTATATCCTACTGGCAGCTGGGGCAAAAAATACCTGACCGTTCCCAGTAAAAACAATCCATATAATTATTACAGGGTTATTAAAAGCGATCCTGCGGCAAGTGTTTATGTCAACGGAGCCTTGGTGGCAGCATCATCTTTCGTAAATAACGTTTATTACCAATTTTTTAATGACAGGCCCAACCTGGTAGAGTCGGACAAGCCAATTTCAGTTGCACAATATTTTACAACGCAAGGTTGCGATGGAAACTTTGGTAACCCCAACGATCCCGACATGATCATGCTAAACCCGGTGGAGCAGAACATCGATAAAGTAACGCTTGTCAACTCTAATTTATATGCATCGGCTACCGCACAATATCCTCACCAGCATCACATTCACGTTATAATGAGAAATGGCGGAACAGGCATTTCTTCTTTTACTTTAGATGGTGTAAATGTGCCGGCATCCTCGTGGATCGTGCATCCTGCCGATCCGGCTTATTCTTACTTATATCTTGCTAATGTTAGCCAAGGCTATCACAAATTGGCTTCCGACTCCGGCTTTAACGCAGTGGCTTATGGTTATGCCAATGCCGAAAGCTATGGGTATTCGGCAGGTGCCAATGTAAAAGACCTTTACCAGTTCGTAGCTATCCAAAACCAATATGGCATTGTAAACTACCCTGCCACCTGCAACAATTCGCCTTTTTATTTTTCCATGACCTTTCCTTATCAGCCCACTCAAATCAAGTGGCAGTTCAATGGTCTATTTATGGATGTAACTATCAACTCACCAGTCTACGACTCAACATGGACAGTAAATGGAAAGCAGCTTTACAGGTATAAGCTACCAACAACGTATTCCCTGCCAATGCCAGGCACTTATCCCATAAAAGTACTGGCTCAAAACCCTACGCCGGATGGCTGCAGCGGCGAGCAGGAAATTAATTACGACCTCCAGGTTTACACCCGTCCTTCCGCCAGTTTCAATTTTGCCAGTTCGGGCTGCACTCCGGACAGTGTTCGCTTTACAGAAAATGCAAATACTAACGGAAGGCCAGTCGCACAATGG
>JBQCHB010000103.1:0-2825 GCA_051955075.1 Flavisolibacter sp. | reverse complement strand
CTCCGCAGCGGTTTTAGTGGTGGCAGATGATGATGAACCGCCTGGTTTGCACCTTGATAATTTTTATAGCGAAGTCATCCCGAAAGGGAAAAGAGACATGGCCTGGGAACTTTCTTCAAGCGGTTTTATAATGACGTTGAGTGGCTATATACCCGAATTGATCGAACAGGATTTTAGTGCCATTTTGCAACGAGCATTAATGAAAGAAAATTCCACACTTGACGATGTTACAGATTGGTGTATTCATCCTGGTGGCAAAAGAATTTTGGAAGCCATACACAAAAGCCTGGATCTTACAAATGGGCAGCTAAATTATTCTTATGAAGTGTTGAAAGAATTTGGCAACCTGTCATCTGCTTCCATATTATTTGTATTAAAGAAAATGCTGCACACAAAAAAAGAAATGAGGAAATTAGTAGGAGCAGCATTTGGTCCGGGTTTAACGGTTGAAACCTTTACTGCGCATTATTGATGCCTTCTTTTACACAACGATCATATCAAAAAGAATTACTTGATGCTCCCAATGTTCCTTTTCTGGACATTAAAAGAAACATGCAGGAGCTTGACTACATCAATAACAAATTGGGCGGTCACGCTATTACATTAAAAGGATTAAAATTTTTATTACAAAAAGTAGATAGGAAAAGAGATCCGATTTCTGTTGTTGAAGTTGGATGTGGCGGTGGTGATAATTTAAGAGTGATAAAAAAATGGGCAACAACTAATGGTTGGAATATTTTCTTAAAAGGAATAGACATCAACAGGGAATGTATATGCTATGCAAAAGGTCTTACTGAAAATAACGGCATTGAATTTATTTGTGCTGATTATAAAGATGTTTGTTTTCAACAAAAGCCTGACATAATTTTCTCTTCTCTTTTTTGTCATCATTTTACAAACGGAGAACTGGTTTTTATGTTGCAATGGATGAGAAAAAATTCGGGTATTGGTTTTTTTATCAACGATCTGCACCGCCATTTTTTTGCTTACCATTCCATTAAAATATTGACGCAGCTTTTTTCAAAAAGTTATTTGGTAAAAAATGATGCACCACTTTCCGTACTGCGGGGATTTAAGCAAGAAGAGTGGAGAAAAATTTTTGTTGAAGCAGGCATCGCCGATTTCAGATGCAAATGGAAATGGGCATTTCGCTGGTTAATAATCGCCGAAAACTGATGCAACTACAACAGCAATATGACGTGGCCATTATTGGTGGTGGATTAGCTGGTTTATCATGTGCTATTGAATTAAACAAGAGAGGTCATTCTGTTGTTTTATTTGAAAAAGAAAAATACCCTTTTCACAAAGTCTGCGGCGAGTATGTAAGTTTTGAAAGCTGGAATTTTTTGGAGCAGTTGGGTCTGCCATTAAACCAAATGAATTTGCCTGTAATAGATACGCTATTGCTTACGGCGCCTAACGGAAAATCGTTTACAACTCAATTGCCATTGGGTGGATTTGGAATCAGCCGTTATAAGTTGGACGATGAATTGGCAACAATAGCCAGGAATGCAGGTGTTGTTATTTTAGAGGAAACCAAAGTAGAGCAGGTTGCTTGCAATCAGCAATTTGAAATAGGTTTTTCTTCCAGAATAACCACACAAA
The DNA here is from genome assembly GCA_051955075.1 of Flavisolibacter sp. Classification (GTDB taxonomy): domain Bacteria; phylum Bacteroidota; class Bacteroidia; order Chitinophagales; family Chitinophagaceae; genus Flavisolibacter. The sequence continues at coordinate 1,220 of JBQCHB010000103.1, read as the reverse complement.
AAAATATTCAAGCTAAAATATGTTGTGCGGCCTATGGCAAACGAAGTAATCTCGACATAAAATGGGAAAGAGATTTTTTGAATCATCATGATAAGCGACTTGATAATTATGTGGGTATTAAATACCATGTAGAAACTGATTGGAAGCCTAATGTTATAGGCCTTCATAATTTTAAGAACGGCTATTGTGGCATTTCGAAAGTAGAAGCCGAAAAGTATTGTCTTTGCTACATGACAAAGGCAGCTAACTTAAAGAACTGTGGAAATAATATTGAACAATTGCAGCAAACGGTACTTATGATAAATCCGCATCTTAGAACAATATTTTCAAAAAGCAGGATTGTGCAGGAATTTCCAATCACGATTTCGCAAATCAGTTTTCACAAAAAAACCCAAATTGAAAACGGTATTTTGATGTTAGGCGATGCAGCCGGAATGATTACACCGCTTTGCGGCAACGGTATGAGCATTGCCTTGCATACAGGCAAAATGGCGGCTCAATTAGCAGATCAGTTTTTGCAAGGTAAAATCGCTAAAAAGGAATTGCAGAAAGAATATGAAAAACAGTGGCAACAGAATTTCTCCCGCAGGTTGCAATCAGGCCAGATCTTGCAAAAATTTTTTGGGAGCAACTGGTTGAGTAATTCTTTTGTACAGTTATTTAAAACATTTCCCTTTTTAGCTGAGCCGATTGTAAGAATGACACATGGTAAATCATTTTGAGGCATGGCCTTTGTATTTTTGATGGCAGAATTTTTTATCATGACAAAGAAAACAGTGGTTTTAGGTGCATCTGCTAACCCTGCACGGTACAGTTATTTGGCTTTGAAAAAATTAGCAGCGCATAAGCATCCTGTTATTGCAATTGGCAGGAGGGAAGGAAGAGTTGATGATACAATTATTCATAGAGATCACGTTGCGGAAGGTGGGGTTGACACAGTAACTTTATACCTCAATCCAAAAAATCAGGTAGAGTATTACGATTACATCTTGGGTCTTCAACCGAAGCGTATCATTTTTAATCCCGGTACAGAAAATGAAGAGCTAATACGCAAAGCAAAGGATAACAACATTGAACCTTTCATCGGTTGCACTTTGGTTATGTTGAGTACAGGTCAATATTAACGGGTGATTAAAATATCATGTAGTTTTCCTTGTAAAATATCGTATTTGCCTACCAGTTATTTAGTAATGTTCCTAATGGCTATTGTGATTTTACTA
>JBQCHB010000102.1:0-6740 GCA_051955075.1 Flavisolibacter sp. | reverse complement strand
ATCAAGGAAAACCGAACTTACGACCAGGTACTCGGCGATATGAAAGAAGGTAATGGCGATACTTCGCTTGTATTGTTTGGCGAAAAGATTACACCTAACCTTCATGCTTTGGCAAAACAGTTTGTGTTGCTCGATAATTTTTACGTGAATGCGGAAGTAAGCGCTGATGGGCATAACTGGAGTACGGGTGCCTACGCTACTGATTATTTGGAAAAAACATGGCCCACTTATTATGGTGGCCGTGGTGGTCGTTACGACGCAGAAGGCAACCGGGCCATCGCTAACAACAAAGGCGGTTTTATTTGGGATCAATGTAAAAAATACGGAGTGAGTTATCGAACCTACGGCGAGTTTGCTGATAACTACAAACCCAATATTGCAGTATTAAAAAATCATTTTTGTCCTTACTTCACCGGTTTCAATATGTCGGTGACAGACACTACTCGTTTTTACCAATGGAAAAGAGACTTTGATTCTTTGCTGGCAATTAATGCTGTACCGCAATTCAATACTGTACGTTTCAGCAGCGATCATACTGAAGGTGTGAGATTAGGAAGGCCAACGCCGTATGCACACGTGGCCGACAATGATTTAGCTGTAGGCATGTTCATTGAATATCTAAGCAAGTTGCCCATGTGGAAAGAAACCGCTGTTTTTATTGTTGAAGATGATGCACAGAATGGCGCTGACCATGTAGATGCGCACCGCAGTACGGCTTACGTAGCCGGTGGTTTTGTCAAAAGAGGTTTCGTTGATCATACCATATACACAACAGCCTCTGTATTGCGAACGATGGAACTGATCCTGGGCATTGCCCCTATGACACAATATGATGCGGCTGCTACGCCCATGTGGCGCTGTTTCAATAAAGCGGTCGATACCACCGGTTTTGTGGCACTTCCATCCAATGTAGATCTTTCACAAAAAAACGTTGTGATGAATCAATGGCAGCGTCGTTCCGAATCTTTCAATTTTACAAAAGAAGATGCTATTCCCGACCTGGAATTTAATTTGGTTTTATGGCATGCATTGAAAGGCGAGGCCATTCCTTTTCCTGCTCCCCGCCGTGCAGCTTTTGTAAAGTGGGAGCAGGATGATGATGATTAGATTTTTATGCCCCTAATAATTTTAAAGGATATGCTAGGTGTATAAAGAAGATTTATTTGTATCAACTGCATTGCTGCTATTAAACTTTCGTTGTGTCACTCACTTCAACGCTTTATTGGTTGTTGAGCATTTTGCAAGCGTACTATCATTTGCTATCGATCTGAAAGCTTGCGTAAGCGGCGTCCTCAAATTCCAAAATTTCTGCTGTCATCTTAAAACCGCTGCCTCCAAAACCTTTGTTGAATAAGTTCATGTCAAAATTGTTGTTGCTGTAACGCATGCCTCCATCACTATTTTCAGAGGGCTCAAAGTTTGAGAGGTAGTTTATTTTTCCTAAACTGCTGTTCATTTTCTGGCACATCTTTTCTGCTGTTTTGCGGGCATCATCCAAAGCCATCAGGTTAACTTCACGCATAATGCTGTCGGCTTTTGTGTGATTGTAACGAATATTGTCTATTCTTGAGATCCTGGTAGCTAAAAGTTCTTCCGTAAACTTTTCAATAGCCGAAATATCTTTCAGGCTTACCTCTAAGATTTGGGATGCTTCAAAGCCTGTAAATGCCTCGTGGTTATTGCGATAGTCGTAAGCTTTGTTGGTGGAGATCGTGCTGACTTTAATATCAGCCGGACTTAAAACATATTTTTTGCAAACGGCCAGAATTTCATTTATATCTGATTGTGTTTGTGCTACGGCGTCTTTCATTGCCGACTTAACATTTTGTGCTCTTAAAGAAAGTTCCACCATGTCAGGCACTATTTTTAACCTGGCATGGCCAGTAACGTGGATGTAATTTTTTTCAGGAGCATTGCAGGCACTGAAGACAAGCGCCGATAAGAAAATGAATGTTCTCATGTTGTTTGGTTTAAAACCTTGAAATGCAACAAAGGAATATTTCCATAAAAAATGGAAAACAAATAATTGTTAAAGGATGTTGTTTAATCAAAAGCATTTGTTTGATAAAATGTTAGTCGTAATTCTCACAAGTACATTTGCGATTGTCTTGCGTTGCTGTGGCTTCTAACTTGCAGCCACTTTCCAATATTCTCCTAATAACTTTTTATTAACCGAACTATCATGCCCAAAAAAGCACGGGTGCTTGTCGTGGACAGCGATTTGCACACACTTTCTAAAATTTATTTATCACTGCTTCACAGAGATTACAAAGTGGAAGCTACTGATGATGCACAGGAGATAGCGGCAAGGACTGAACGCTTTAAGCCACGGGTGATTATTTTACGTTCTTCAGCTAAAAATTTAACGCAGGAAGTTTATGAAGAACTTGCCAGCAGAAGAATGAATGTGCTTTTGATAGCAGAGCAAAATGAGATTGTTCCTGTTGAATGGAGAAAGCTAGAAGTAATTCAAATGCCGGATGATGTAGCTTTTTTTGATGACAAGATCAAAGAGATATTGAATATTGTTGAATTGCCTTAATGGATAGCTGTCGCAACAATAGAAACCACCAGCTAATCATTTAATTATTTCGGCTGCAATTTGATGCACTTGTTTTATGCGCTGGTAATTAACGGAATAAAAAATAAATTTCCCCTGTCTTTCAGTGTTTACCATAGCGGCTCTTCTTAAAATGGCTAAGTGCTGGGAAGCAACGGATTGCTCTAGCCGCAACTTTATAAATATTTCTGTTACCGTCATCCTTACATTTTGATGCAACACCTCAAGCATTTGCCGACGCAAGGGATGATTGATAGCCCTGAAAACCAAAGCTCCTTTTTTAATTTGAAGCGTTTCGATGGGCAGCTCGTTTTCGTTTAATATCTGCATGATTCATGCTTTAAGATAAGGTAAGATATGAAACTTTAAGAAGAAAAAGAAGACTGTACCTCCATGTTCAAAAAACGGTTAAAAGCAAATCTCCGACAACGAATTAAAAAGTTCATAGTTTATGGTAAAAGAAATTCTGAAAGAATGGAAATGCCTGTTAGCCATAAACTATGAACCATAGTTGTAAGATATTATTTCACCATAAAGTCTACAACATCTTTTCCCCACAGCAAAGAAACTTTTCCGCCTTCATCTATTGCGTAGGTTAATTTTTCCTGAGAGTTGTCTGCAGTATGTGGCTTTACATTCACCTGCAGCGCATCCTTGTCTTTATTTTTTTCATAGTCAAATGCGCCCCACGTTTTCCATACTTTATTAAAAATGATGGTCCAGTCGTCGCCGTTGTCTCTCATAAATAATGCATATTTACCGGCAGGTAATTCTTTACCATTAACGGTTATGTCTTTATCTGTTTCAAAAACTGTGGCTTCGTTGGCGCCTGCACGCCAAACCTGTCCCTGCATGGGTTCCACGTCTTTTCCAATGGTTCTTCCTTTTAAAGAAGGCTGGCTGTAATCGATTGTAACTGTGGCGCCTGATTGTAGTTTTTGAGTAACGGTGGCTGGCGGGCTTGGACGCTTTGATTTATCGTCCTGCGCATGCAGCACAACAGAAGTTAGCAATGATGCGCTTAAAACTGTGAGTGCAAATAGCTTTTTCATAACAATCTTATTTTACTGAAAGTTAAGAAGAAGAAAAATGGTCTGTATCTTTCATTTTTCCACCAATCCATGTATGGCAAATAGGCTTTGTGACTGGTAATTCATCTTAACAGTATTTTCTTTCATTCTTTTTAGAATTAAGCGCAATTCGGTATAGAAATATTGAAAACACCAGTTCACGCAAATAAATATACACTTCATGTAACTGGTTCGTTCGGCACGCTGCATCTTTCATTGTTTTGCATTTAATAAAACATTGTTATGAGAAAGCTTGTATTTACCCTGATTATTGTGACAGCTTCGTTCAGTTATGCTTTTGCACAATCAACAGCAACGCCATCTATGCCATTGCAGTCAGAAACAAAGGAGTTTAAGCCCAAATTAGGAATCAAGGCGGGTTATAATTGGTCTTATCTTACCGGTAATGCGCAAGGTTTTAAGAAGGATAATAATAGCGGTTTTATGATTGGCGCTTTTTATGCGCCGGTTTCCAAAGGCTTTGGTTTTCGTACAGAAGTCATTTTTTCCCGCCAGGGCTACACTTTTGACGACGGTGGAAAGAACACCGACGTGCAGAATGATTATATTTATCTGCCTCAGTTAACCACGTACACTATTGGTAAAGTATTGCAATTGCAGGCTGGTGCGCAAATTGGTTATTTACTCAAAGCCCGTGCCTCAACAGGTGTTAAAGACAGCACCATTACAGGCATTATGAACCGTTTTGATTACGGTTTTGTGGGAGGTGCTGAAATTTATCCATTCAGAGGTTTGTTGGTTGGTGCCCGTTACAACCTTGGTCTTGGAAAATTATACAAACAAAGTTATCAATCTCCATCCCCGTTTCCCTTGCCATTTAATCCGGAAACAACGGATTTTAAGAATGGTTTGGTGCAACTGTTTATCGGTTACAGATTTTAAAGCATATAGTGTGTGTTTTCTATGGCCCTTGGCATTATGCCGGGGCCTTTTCTTTAAAATGAAGTATTGTATAGATCGTCGGTAGTTTATGTGACTGGCTTTTTCACACAGCCCAAACTAATTATCCATCACTGATTACTCGTTTCTTGCACTGATGGTAAAACCAATTGTTGTTCCCACATTTTCTTTGCTGCGTACATGAATGTTGTGGCCGTGTGCTTCTATAATGTGTTTGCAAATGGCAAGTCCTAAACCAGTGCCGGCCGCATCGCGATTGCGGCCTTCGGTAGTACGGTAAAATCTTTCAAAAATGCGGTCTAAATATTTTTCAGGAATACCCATACCGTCATCACTTATCTCAACCAAAATATTTTTATCGTCTGTATTATAGATGCTGGCTGTTACAGAGCCGTCGTGCTTTCCATATTTAACGGCATTGTCAACCAGGTTGGTAATCACCTGACGTATTTTTTCTTTATCGGCATAAACTACCAAAGGTTTCTCGCAACCTTTTTTAATAAAAAATGAAATGTTTTTTGGCTCTCCTTTCCACGACAAGGTTTCAAACACTTCTTTTATAATGTCCTGTATAATGAAATTTTCCTTGTGCAGTTTTATCTCGCCTCTTTCCAGTTTTGATATTTCATCAAGATCGTGAATAAGATTTACGAGACGTTCCACATTTTTACCGGCCTTTTCTAAAAAGCGTTTATTGATTTCCGGGTTCTCCATAGCGCCTTGCAGTAATGTGTCAACATATCCCTGTATAGCAAAAACAGGTGTTTTAAATTCATGCGAAAGATTCTGGAGAAATTCTTTTCTGAAGATCTCGTTTTGTTTCAGCAATTCAATTTCATGGCGCCGCTGCTCGGCCCAGTTTTCTACATCTTCCCGCACTTCATCAATGCCTTTTTTGGGAAGTATATACTTGTAATACATCTCTTCTTTTTTACTGGCCTTGGTTTGATTGATGAACTTATAAATGAGCTTGATCTTTCGGTAAATAAAGTTTTGAATGATGGAGAGTAGCAGAAAATAACTGCCGGTGAAAATAATGGCAAAGGCAACGACACTGTCTGTCCAATTCTTTTGAAGAACAAAAATGCCAAAACTTATAGGAACAGATAAGATCAAAGCTGTAAAGGCTGAAAGCTGCCGCGGAGAAAGATCTTTTTTATTAAACATAGAGAAGTCAGTAGATGTTCGATGTTCGAAAAAGGTTTGGGACTTGTTAGGTTAAGAAATTAACTTTTTAACTTCTCAACCAATCAACGCTTCAACTGTTTACAATTCAAACTTATAACCCACGCCTTTTACCGTAGTAATGCAATCTACGCCAAGTTTCTGCCTGATTTTGCGGATGTGCACATCAATGGTACGATCACCAACAATGACATCATTGCCCCACACCTGACTTAAAATTTCATTCCGCAGAAAAACACGCCCGGGTTTTGTAGCCAGCAAATGCAGCAGTTCAAATTCTTTTTTAGCCAGCACAATTTCTTTTCCTTCAAACTCCACAATAAATTTTTCCGGGTCAATGATCAAATTATCAACAGTAATGATCTTGCTTTCGGATTTCTTCACTCTTCTGAACAAAGCATTTACCTTGCTTACAAAAACATTGGTGCTTACAGGTTTGCTTACATAATCGTCAGCGCCTGTGCTAAAGCCTTTTAGTTGTGTGGCTTCGTCGCTTAAAGCAGTCAGGAACATGATCAAAGTATCTTTAAAAGCTGCTTGTGCTCTTAATATTTCGCAAACTTCCATGCCGTTCTTCCGGGGCATCATCATATCCAGCACAATCAAATCGGGCTGTGTCAATCTTGCCTTATCTAAGGCTTCATCACCATCTTTAGCCGTAACCACCGTATAACCTTCTTTTTCCAGGTTGTATTTCAGTATTTCCACAATATCCGGCTCGTCATCGGCAATCAGCACCTTTCTTCCCTTGGCGTCCATGCATTTGTTCTTTGCGGCAAACCTACATGAAAAGGTTTTACAGATGCAAAAACAAGTCTTGCATAACAAAGACTTAATGATAAATTAATGAGAAAGGCGGATTTTGAAGGCTTATCTGCAACTTAACCTTTCTTTGCGCTGTCTTTTCGCTGATATCCATCATTAACGAGTGATTAAATGTTCGGGTATTAAATTTGTAGTATGAGGCGCATGGTTCCAACCTTACGATTACTTTTTGCAGGCTT
>JBQCHB010000101.1:0-7009 GCA_051955075.1 Flavisolibacter sp. | reverse complement strand
CTGCCGCATCGGCGCTGCCATCAGCCACGTCAGCGGGTAAGGCTGCCGGCTCGTAAGAATGAATAAAATTCTTCTTTTTTCTTAAGCCATTTATTGAAGTATTGATGGCCACCCTGTATAGCCAGGTACTTATTTTTGATTCTCCGCGGAAGTGGGGGAACGCCTTCCAAAGCTGCACAACAATATCCTGAAAAAGGTCTTCCCTGTTGCTGCGGCTATCGGCATACATGCCACACACTTTGCGCAAGAGCATCTCGTTGTCTCTTACAAGCAGTTCAAACTGTTTGGCAATATCGTCTTGTTGCAATGGGGCTATTTAAGATATAAGTCACAACTTAAAGCGTTTTGTTACAGGCCTCAAAAAAATAATTTCAAAAATTAATCTGGGAAGTGTAACAAAAAACAGCAAGTAGCTACTTATAAGAAAAATAAATCAACATGAGCTCACACACCGCCGTTATCTTTTCGCTGCTTCTTATCATTCTTATCGTTGTAAAAAGAAAAAGAAGCCGGCAGTAAGTATCACGTTCCTGATAAACCAATGGTCTATGCTGTATTTTTTTTATTTCTGCCTGCTGGTGCTCTTTTGGCTTTGCTTTTTCTGATGCAGAGACTGACGCCACTAATGGTGTCGTTTCCCTTTTCATATGATAAGTTTGAGCCTTCCATATTTACACTTTGAACTCAAAGCAATAACACGGCAATTACCGGCACTAAAAATCCCCTCTGTTGACGGGATCAGTATTTTCAGGTCGTCGGAGTTGGCTTGTTTAGGTTAATCGGTATTGGACGCCTGGGTTTTCTTCAATAGGATTGGACAGTTGTTTTTACCTTAGGATATACGGACTAAAAACGGTTTCAAAGGAATCGGACAATCTGTGTTTTTCAAAAGGATAAAGAAGTTGACCGATATTGGATTTTGGTTTTTCAGGATATGGATAACAAAAAACTTACTGGACGGACGGACTTATATGCATCAATCAACTTCTGCTGCAAACCTACACACCATGGCCATGCTGCGCAATAGCTATACTACGTGATTTTGAGTTTATGGTAATTACTGGAGACTTCGTAATCTTACGATAAGAAAAAACGGAGAGATACGGTCTTAAAAAGAAAAAGGCTGGATAGAAATCCTGCCTCGTTTTAAAATCCAATATCCTATGAAAAACCGAGACAAAGATGAGGGTAAAAATGTTATAAAAAAAGCGTAGAACTACCCAAAAAAAGAGCCTTGGTAGAAACCAAAGCCCGTTTTAATCCGTACCCTATGAAAACTGCTTTGACACAGCTAAAATTGTTCCAAAAAACGGTTTGCACGATAAAAAATGGCAAGACAGGGTTTTTATCTTTGACAATGGTACCATGGCCATTCTGCAAACATTGCCTATTTGCCAGCCAAAATGTTTTTGTTCGCTTCTTTACACACAGCTGCCTTGTGTAAAATCAGCTTTTCATAAGCCGTGCTGAAACTCACTTCTATCCAACCATTATATAAGCCGCCGTCTTTTTTTAGTTGAATAGGAATAAAACGATGCGAAGCATTTTTCCACTGTCCTTCCCAATATGCGGGTGGTGTCATTGTAATGGTTTTTTGAGAAAGGAGGATGCTTGAAGCGTTATACCAGGTGTAGCCTGAAAAAGCGTTAAAGGGAATGCGATCAAGGTAGTGAAGTACCGGTATATTCTCTGTGGCGTTAACAGGAAGATTGGCGTTAAACGATGTTGTAACCATCCATTGCTCCTTATCTTTTTGCTCAATTGGGTCGCCCACCAACTGTGTACTGAAAAGAACATCTTTTTCTCCATTATTGTCCAGATCAAAGAAGGCTATTTTCCTAAAGGCGATACTGCTGTCCTCGAAATTTTTATAAAGCATGGGCGGATGGACTTCATCAACTGGTTCAGGACAGTTTTTTTTGCAGGCAACAAGTGTTATTAAAGCAAGCCCCAGGCAGATGGACTTATTCATTGTTTGTTTTTACTGCAAGCTATTCTCTGTGTAAAAAATAAAAATCTTATAAGTGAATGAATTGTATAAAATGAAACACGGAGTGTAGTAAGAAGTCCGTGAACGGCCATACATTTTTGATATTACTCACAGCTTAAGCAGAGCCAGTTATCGCTACTGCCGTTATTGGCAATGCCAATGCCAGGCCAGCTTATAAGCCATTATCTTTATCAAAAATAGCCAAGCCTGATAGCGGTGATAGCTATGGTATCATAGGCGCTGTGAAAGAAGATCAAATACCAGAGATTACCTTTGAAATATTTGTACAGTGCTGTTGTAACCATTCCGAAAATAAATGCATGAATAACGCCTCCCCATCCTTGCTGTAAATGGTAGGCTCCAAATAATACAGAGCAGGTAAAGCCAGCGAGCCAAAACTTCTTTCCCGTCCATTGCAGTAGTTTATAAAAAATAAATCCCCGGAAAATAATCTCCTCAAAAGGCACAGCCAGCACCCAGGCAATAACAAGTATCGTGATGTACCTGGAAAAAGAACTGCGTACAAAATAAAAATCTGAAACGTCGGACGTGGGTATATGCAAATAATTGGTCAACAGGGGCCCTACAACAAAGTAATAAAGAAAAAAATAGCCTAGTGCCAGAGCAATACCAATTACTAAAGAACGAAAGGAAGCCTGATTCCATTTAAAACCAATGGCTGCAAAACTTCTTTTCTGAAAACGCAGCCATAACCACAGGATCAATAACAGTACCGGCGGATAGGCATAGATAGGCAGCACACCAAAGTGCGGGAATAACCACAAAAAAGCGATCATCAAAATATCACCAACCAACACAATTGATTTCATAAAAAAGAAAGTTCTGTCTTTTTACACAACCTACAAATGTTAAGTCTATTTAGCAATAGTTATTGACCCAAGCCACTACAGGCACTAATGCAGGTAAAAAAATTACAGGAACATTTACTTTAATTCAATAGCAATGATCGTATCGGGACCTTCAGTGGCAAGTCCTTGTGTTGAAATGGTTATTTCATCTTTTTGCTGCTTGTATTTTATTGTACGATTCGAACCTAACACTGCAACCTGCTTTACTTTTTCTTTTATACCCGGCAATGAAATAGTACCTGCATCGGGGGATTTGAATAAATGTATGTAGATCTTCTTTTTGTTTTGCGTAGTAACGCCCCATGGTTGAGGGCTGAGCGGCCCGCCCCTTGTACCATAAATACTTTCGGCATATTGTGCAAGCCATTTGCCCGCAGCGGCCAGTGTATCAGTAAACTCAGTTTGTATGGCGCCGCTTGGTAATGGCCCGATGTTCAACAACAAGTTTGCGTTACGGCCTGCTGCACCAACCAGTAATTGTATCACCTGCTGTACCGTTTTATACTTTCGATCTGTAATATTATAGCCCCATGAACCATTAATCGTTTCGCAGGTTTCCAGCGGCAGTGCATTGGATGCTTTCTGAAAACTTAAACCAGATTTGTTTTCACCCGGCAGGTCTCTTTCAAACATTTGAAAATCCTCTCCTGCAAAAGGCGTTAAATGGTGATTGTTGCCGACCAGGCATTGTGGTTGCAGTTTATGTATCAAGCCGTATATCTCATCATATTTCCAATCAATTCGGGATGACCTGTCTGCGTTTCCCTCAGGATTGGTCTGGTCCCAATGCCCATCAAACCATATAGACATAATTTCTCCATAATTGGTAAGCAGTTCTGTTAGCTGGTTTTTCATAAACTGTAAATAGGAACCATAATCCGATTTGCCTGTTCGGCCTGTGCCTTGCCCGGTACGGCCAGTCTCTCTTGGATAATCATCTCTATACCAGTCAAGCAATGAATAATAAAGCCCTAATTTCATCCCCTGCTTTTTACATTCTTCCGAAAGCATTTTTAATACATCTTTTCCATAAGGCGTATTAGTAATCTTCCAATCCGAAAATTTGGTGTCCCAATTGGAGAATCCATCGTGATGGCGGGTAATAAATACAATGTATTTCATACCTGCATTTTTTGCAGTAGCCACCCATTTAGCAGCGTCAAAATCAACAGGATTAAAAGCACGCAGCAAACGGCTATAATCTTCTACTTTAATATTCCGGTTATTCATCACCCATTCACCATCACCAAGCATGCTCGATAAACCCCAGTGAATGAACATGCCAAATTTATTATCCTGGAACTGTGAACGGGCCTCGAGATTTTCTTTGGCAGGCATATACTGCTGTGCAGAAAGTAAAAAACCATTTAAAAGAATAATGACGACAATGGAAGCTTTTTTCATACGCTGATGATTGTGTATTGTTTAAGGGTGTGAATTTATTCTATCAATATGAGCAACACCAAGTTTAGGTCGCTCTGCAATATTATCACAACTCTTTTACTTATTTCCTTGCGATTTTCGGGCAAAAGAGAATCTGAGCTCTATTGGTTTGGTTAAGTAAATTGCATTCACTCGAAAGACATCAAACTAACGGAAATAAAACACTGAAAGTGCATTACCAGTGTCAACAGAAAAAAGGTCATTAAAACCAAAAAGCGTATGAAGTTATCTGAACAAATGGCAAAACATTTCAGAGAAGTTCATTTTGGAGGCAACTGGACTTCATCGAATCTTAAAGATACATTGGCCGGTGTAAGTTGGCAACAAGCCGTTGTCAAAGTGCAGTCACTCAACACCATTGCAGCATTAGTTTATCATATAAATTATTATGTAAGTGCTGTGTCAAACGTGTTGCAGGGAGAACCGCTTACAGCCAGCGATAAGTATAGTTTTGATCTGCCACCAATCCAATCTGGCGAGGACTGGAAACATTTGCTAGACAAACTTTGGAAAGACGCTGAAAATTTTTCCGGTTTAATTGAACAGCTACCGGACAGCAAACTCGATGAAATTTTTGTGGATGAAAAATACGGAACTTATTACCGCAATCTCCAGGGCATCATTGAACATACACACTATCACCTGGGGCAGATCGTTCTGATAAAAAAATTGCTTGCACAGGCCGTGCAATGATAAGTTAGAAAGTTCGAAGCCCCGGAAATATTCACAGGCTCCATCTTTTTGCAACATAGACTTTTTCAACGGCGGCAATTATCAAAACGGCCGTTTAATTTATCAACATGCAGAAAGTCGCACCCTTAACCTCTCAGCATCGAGTCTTCTTTATCAACAGCATTAAAGCCGCACAATATGGTGGCTACTGCCGCCAGGAAAAAAAGAATAGTAACCCAGATGCTTGCGTTGTTCTGTTGCGACCATGCACTGTCTATAACCGTGTATAACCACGTGGCAACAATGGCAAACATGATACAGAGTACGACCCATTTAATAGTTGTAGTCATGGCTTTTGATTTATTGTTAAGCGAGATAAAATTCTTAGCCTTGCAGAGTGACCAAACTTTTCAATGCAGTTTCACTTCATCCATTACAACCGAAAACCTAACTAATGGCCAGGCTGTTAATGATCCTGTCATAGAATTAATGGGTTAAAACAAATACTTCTTTTTGTAACAATGCCTTTTGAGATGAAAGCCTTTAGGATAAGCCAGCTTACATAGAAACGGAAATTACCTGAACAGTATTATATAATTAGCAGTTAAAAATCATACTAACAAAATCGGGTAGCATAAAGTTACGTACTCTGCCTGAATGCGTCTGAGAAATTAAATGGTTCAGGTGATGAGCTGAATAATGGGTGAAGTCCTACAATTATCGAACTTCTGGCATTGAGAAGCTTTTACCCAAACTACGATCTTATTACTCTTTCAAACAATTAGTATCGCTGCTGGCAATCATAAAATAAAATTGCCACGCAATGAAACGTGGCAATAAAAGATTTTGATAAATAGCAGATCAATAGGCTCTTGCAAACAACACCCGCTCTTTAGAAGGTTTGCCCGTCAGAATACACCTGCCTTCTTCCTGCGGATTGTTTAAAGGAATGCAGCGAATGGTAGCCTTTGTTTTTTCCTTTATGGCTTCTTCCGTTTCGGCAGTACCATCCCAGTGTGCCGATACAAAGCCACCTTTTTCATCGAGTATTCTTTCAAACTCCTCCCAGGTATCGGCTTTTGTAATATGCGCTTCGCGATAGGCCGCCGCTTTATTATACAGGTTTTGCTGAATATCGTTTAACAAGTTTTGTATGTGCTCCACAACACCATTAAGTGACACTGACTCTTTGGTTTTATTATCCCTTCGTGCCACTTCCACCACATTGTTTTGAAGATCTCTTGCACCTAAAGCTAATCGCACAGGAACACCTTTCAATTCGTGTTCGGCAAACTTCCATCCGGGCCTTGCATTGTCGCTGTCATCGTATTTTACACGGATACCCAAAGCTTTCAGTCCGGTTGTGATCTCTGCTACTTTCGCATCTATCTGCGCTTTTTGTTCATCGCCTTTGTAAATAGGAACAATAACCACCTGCAATGGTGCGATCTTCGGCGGCAATACCAATCCGTCATCATCGCTGTGCGCCATTACCAATGCACCGATCAAACGGGTGCTTACGCCCCAACTTGTGGCCCACACATACTCCTGTTTATTTTCCTTACTCAAAAATTTTACATCAAATGCTTTGGCAAAGTTTTGTCCAAGAAAATGCGAAGTGCCTGCCTGCAAAGCTTTTCCATCCTGCATCAGCGCTTCAATGCAATAGGTGTCTTCGGCACCTGCAAAACGTTCGCTGGCAGTTTTTACGCCCCTAATCACCGGCAGTGCCATAAATTCTTCGGCAAAAGCGGCATACACTTCAAGCATTTGTTTTGTTTCAGCTACAGCTTCTTCGGCAGTAGCATGCGCTGTATGCCCTTCCTGCCATAAAAATTCGGCAGTGCGTAAAAACAAACGGGTTCTCATCTCCCATCTTACCACGTTGGCCCATTGATTTACAAGAATCGGAAGGTCGCGATAAGACTGGATCCAATCCTTGTAAGTATTCCAGATGATCGTTTCACTTGTGGGACGAACGATCAGTTCTTCTTCGAGTTTAGCTTCGGGATCGACAACAACACCGCCGCCATTG
>JBQCHB010000100.1:0-6138 GCA_051955075.1 Flavisolibacter sp. | reverse complement strand
TTATAAAAGGCTAGGTGTGTTCCAAAATGAACAACAAATTCTTGATTACAAAAATAAAAATGGCGATCCCATTCAGCCTGATGCACGCCCAGGCGATTTTATGTGGGCCGACCTTAATAACGATGGAAAGATTACAACCGGTGATTTAGATAAAACCTTCCTTGGAAGTAATATTCCCAAATACACTTTTGGCTTCACCATCAACATGGATTACAAAGGATTCGACTTTATGGTGTTTGCTCAAGGCGCCGCAGGTAATAAAATATTCCAGGGTCTGCGCCGTCTGGATATTCTTACTTCTAATTACTCGACTGAAGCACTAAGTCGTTGGCACGGAGAAGGAACTTCGAATGACTTTCCAAGATTAACTGACTCTGATCCTAATGGCAACTTTAGCAAAATGTCTGATTTTTATTTAGAAGACGGTGACTACCTGCGCTTTAAAGTAGTACAATTAGGTTATACACTTCCCAGGAGTTTGTTTAATAAGATCGGTGTTTCAAGGCTCAGGGTTTATGTAACCGCAGAAAATTTGTTTACACTAACAAAATATACAGGTTACGACCCAGAAGTAGGCGGTGGTGTATTTGGCATTGATAAGGGACAATACCCACAGGCACGTTCAATTATTGGCGGTGTTCAACTTTCATTCTAACTTTTTAATCTTATTATATGAAGCGTATTCAAATCAAAATAGCACTTCTTACAACAGGCGTTTTGTTTTTGCTGGGGTCGTGCAAAAAAGATTTTATAACAATTGAGCCTAAAGGCCAATTTCTAACAGAAAACTATTATAAAACCAGGGATCAGGCATATACAGGTCTTGTAGCAGCTTATGACCTAATGCGAAAAAATGCAGGCGGTTTTGAAAACATGATCACCATGATGAACGCCGGTTCTGATGACAACTATGCCGGTGGTGGTGGTGCCACAGATGGTGCCGGCATACAGGGGTTTTCCAATTACACACTCAATGCCGATATTATGCCCCGCAGTTTCTGGAGTGATCATTACCAAGGTATTTTCAGGGCTAATATTTTACTGCAAAAACTACCCAATACAACAATGGATGCGGGTGAGAAGGCTCGTTTTACTGCGGAAGCTAAAGCGTTACGTGCCATTTATTATTTCAACCTCGTGAGAATGTTCAAAAATGTTCCCCTACTTCTTGAACCACTCAGTACGACGGAGATCTACAACGTGACCCAGGCTGCCCCCACCGACGTATATGCGCAAATTGAAAAAGACCTGACTGAAGCCATACCTGATCTGCCAGCATCGCTGTCAATGTCTACTGAAGCAGGCAGACTTACCAAAGTAGGGGCACAGGCTATGCTGGGGAAGGTTTACCTGTACGACAACAAAAAAGCTGAGGCAGCCGCACAATTCCTGGAAGTGAATGGCCCGACACCGGGGCAACCCAATAAATACGGTAATCACTTACTTTCCAACTTTGCTGACCTCTGGAATTTTACCAATAAGTTCAATGCAGAATCGCTTATTGAAGCAACACATACCGACCAGTCAAATGCTGACTGGGGATTTTGGGGCAGTAGTGCAGATGAAGGAAATTCGGCCTCTCAAATGGTAGGCCCCAGGAGCTATCAAAAAGTAGGACCGAACGCACCAGATATTTATCCTTCTGGCTGGAGCTTCAATGTATGGACGCAGGATTTTTATGATGTTATTAAAGATGATCCTCGTTTTCCCGAAACTGTTCTTGATATGAAGGCTTTGGCTGCTGCAGATGAAGCCAAATACATTGAAGGATATCAAAACACAGGATACTTCCTGATGAAGTTTATTCCCATGAAGTCTGATATCCGTAAAGGTGGCGGCGCTGTAGAATTGAACTTCCAGCAAAACGATTACATCATCCGCCTGGCCGATACTTATCTTTTAGAAGCAGAGGCATTAGGTGGCACAGGTGCAAGAGCGCAGGCTTTACTGGATGCGGTGCGTGCCAGGGTCGGTTTGCCGTCTGTTCCGGTTTCCATGGAGGCTATTAAAGCAGAGCGAAGGTTAGAGCTGGCAGGCGAAGGGCATCGTTTCTTCGATCTTGTGCGCTGGGGTGATGCTGCTACTAAATTGGCTGGCAGAGGTTTTAAGGCTGGTAAAAATGAAATTTTCCCTATTCCATCTCAGGAATTACAGGGCACAAAACTGGTTCAAAATCCGAACTACTAAAACTAACTGACATGAAAAAAATAACAATAACATTTAGCCTGTTAGCTTTAATAGCAGGCTCCATGGGGTGTAAAAAAGATGGCATTGATAAGGACACATCCTTTTTAAATTCTGCAACTGTAGTTAGCACAGGAAAAATTTTCGATATAACTAATGATAATTCTGGCAAAGTAACTATTACACCGACCGGCGAGGGTGTTTCATCCTTTGTGGTAAATTACGGACATGGCACTGGCGCTGCTGCTTCAGCTGTGGTAATGCCGGGTAACAATACGATGCATATTTACCCTGAAGGAAGCTATACGGTTTCCATTACTTCAAAAAGCCTTTCAGGACAAGAATCCACAGCTACTTATCCTTTACAGGTAACATACAGGGCGCCTGAGAATATCAAAATTAGTACAAGCGCAGCCGGCCACACAGTGAAAGTATCGGCCACTTCTTCGTATGCAGCATCTTACCTAGTGTATTTTGGAGACGTTCCAAATGAAACTGGCACGGCCCTCGCCAAAGATGCTGAAGTGACGCATACCTATGCAGCAGCTGGCAACTATGATGTAAAGGTAGTTGCCTTAAGCGGTGGCGCTGCCCAATCGGAAAAAACATCCAGTATAACTGTTTATGATCCTTTTGGATTGCCTATCACTTTCGATAATCCTTTTATTAATGACTTTTTCGGAACGTTTGGAGGCGGACAACAATTTGCTATAGTTGCCAACCCTAACCCGTCCGGTCTGAATATGTCAGCCAAAGTTGGGAAATTTACAAGAGGATACGAGGCATGGAGCGGAACTTATAGTCCCTTGAATACTCCAATAGATATGTCGCAAGGCAAAAAAATAAAGGTATTGGCTTATAATCCAGACCCTGCGTTGATCGGTAAAAAATTAAATGTGGAATTAGAGTCCGGTTCCAGCATTGCTAATGGAATTGCTGTGCTGAAGACTGCGTTTACTACCTCTGGCGCCTGGGAAGAACTTGTATTTGATTTCAGTACCATTGCGGCAATACCTGCTAATGAAAAATTCGGACAACTCGTTTTGCGCTTCAACGATAGTGCTGACGGTGCAGGTGCTGTTATTTATGTTGACAATTTTAGACAAACCAATTAAAAAAATTACCATGATACAGTTTACAAAATATTTCCTTGCGTTTGCACTGTTGCTTCTGGTGGGCAGCTGTAAGAAAAAGGAGTACAGTATGGGTAACCTTACTGCACCAACAAATGTTGTGATTGACACCAAAATCATAGGCCAGGATGCTTCACATCCGGAGGGAGATGGTTCGGGAAACGTGGAAATAAGCCTTTCTGGTGACAATGTACTCGATTACCATATTGACTATGATGCATCCGATGGCATCAAGCTTAATCTTTTGCCTACAGGTAAAACCACATACCAATTTGTTTCAGATAGTGTCAAAACATTCCGGATAACTGTGGTAGCCTATGGCCCTGGGGCTGTGCCTACTACCGTTACAAAAGATGTCCGGGTAAGATTCATTTACGATGTTGATCAAAATATTGTTTCTGACCTTGTGGGAAGCGGTTCTAAAACCTGGAGGGTAGATAAAGATGTTGCGGGCCATTTTGGAGTAGGCCCATGGGAGGCAACTTCGGTTACCCCTGCCTGGTGGTCTGCTGGGGTTAATGAAAAAGTTTCGTGCTGTAACTGTTTCTATTCGACAACGTTTACGTTTACAAAAAACTCCAATGGTTACAATTTAACTGTAGCGGCTCCTAATGGAGCATTTACCAAAACAGGCGATCTGGCTAATGGACTGCCTGGTATTCCCTCTGCAGGCGATGAAGGTTGTTATAGCGGTTATACCGGCGGCTCTTCAAGTTTTGTTTTCCTTCCTTCAAAATCAGGTGTGCCGGCTTCTACTCCGTCAACCCAGGTGGCTATTGCATTAAGCGGGAACAATACATATATCGGTTATGGTGCCGTGCAAAAAGTATACGAGATTATGAGCATTGATGAAAACAGCATGTATCTCAGGGTTCAGGGCACTGAAACAGGTAACGCATGGTATTTAAAACTAAAGGCTCAATAAATTAATATCTGAAAGAAAAACCTTTGTCTTAAAGGACATTTATACAAAGCAGAAAGCAAGGGGCAGTAATGCCCTTTGCTATTTAGCTTGCTGATATTAGTTCAAATCTCTCTTAAGTGCATCAGAAAAGTCTGGTAAAAAAATAAACATGCAAAAAAAGGAATTTTTGGTCTTGATGTGGGCAGTGTCGTTTTCTATAACCTTGCTTTCTTGCAAGAAAAAGAGTGATGAAGCTCCTGCACCAGTTGTGCCGTCAATTAAGATAGAAGATGCATCACAGGCAAGAACGACTACAGGCAGCGTTATGCACTTCACTTTAACACTGAATAAGACTACGACTGTCCCCGTTTCAGTTGATTATACTTTAACCGATGGTACGGCCAAGGCACCAGCTGACTATACCGCCGCCTCAGGAACCGTCACCATTCCGGCCAACCAGGCTTTAGGTCAAATAGAAGTACAGATCAAAGGTGATGCTACTAATACAAGACAAAACAATCTTGAGTTCACAGTTAATTTAAGTAATGCCAAGGCATGTACTTTAGGCACATCCTCCGCAAAAGGAACCATTATAACAGAAGACGGAACAAATCTGGCAACTGATAATACCGGCTATAGCACTCCGCTTTCTTATCCCGGCTATACACTTGTTTGGAACGATGAATTCGATGGTACCACTATTGATTTAAACAACTGGAACCAGGAAATTGGTAACGGGCAGAACGGGTGGGGAAACAATGAATTGGAATATTATACCAATAGTACAAAGAACACTTTTGTATCAAATGGAAACCTGATCATAGAGGCTCGGAAAGAAGCTGTAAGTGGTTTTAATTACACCTCTGGCCGGATGACAACGCAAAATAAAAAAGCCTTTACATTCGGCAGAATTGACATAAGAGCCAAACTGCCAGTTAGCAAGGGTCTTTGGCCTGCGCTATGGATGCTGGGCAGCAATATTAATACTGTTTCATGGCCTGCTTGCGGCGAGATCGATATTATGGAACTGATAGGTACTTATCCCAACCGCTGTTACGGCACCATGCACTGGAAACCAGTTTCAGGTATTAATACCAACAAAGGGTCTGAATACAATCTTCCATCGGGCGATTTTTCGCAGCAATTCCATGTATTCAGTATTATTTGGACCCAAGACACTATTAAATGGCTGGTTGATGATCATTTATTTCTAACCACCACGAAGGCCGATGTTGGTGCAGCTAATTATCCTTTCAATGCAGACCAGTTTTTAATTTTTAATGTAGCCGTTGGCGGCAATTGGCCAGGTTCACCCGATGCTGGTACAGCATTTCCCCAACGAATGTTTGTGGACTACGTCCGCGTATTTCAATAAAACGCTAAATAGTGTATAAGAAAACTGATATGAAAACGAATAATAGCTTTTTAGTTTTTACCAGGCCTTTTTTTATAGCATTTGCAATCCTGATTGTAAGCTGCAGCCAGGGTAAAAGTGAAGTGGCGCCGCCACCGGTAAATCCGCCGCCGCCTGCTGCCAACGAAGTAGATTTCTGGTTAACCAAAGCAGATGAAAGTGTAAAGCTGCAAAAACAAACGAACATCTTATCGTTTAGCACTACGGCAAATCAATTTACCAATATTGAAGTTGATGAAAACACAACCTTCCAAACGATTGATGGTTTTGGATATACACTCACCGGTGGCAGTGCAGAAGTGATCAATTCGCTCAACACATCAAAAAAAGCCGAACTTTTAAAGGAGTTATTTGATACCAACGGCAATGGCATAGCTGTAAGTTATTTACGCATCAGTATTGGTGCTTCCGACCTGAATGCGGCGCCTTTTACGTATGATGATATGCCGGCAGGGGAAACTGATGGTTCTTTGTTGCACTTTAGCCTGGCGCCTGATATGACA
>JBQCHB010000099.1:0-23783 GCA_051955075.1 Flavisolibacter sp. | reverse complement strand
GCCAAGGCAGGCGTCATCATCAATAAAGAATTGCAAAAGGAAATCACTGAAAAAAAGTTAGAATCAACGCAAATACAACCGGCGGCTTTACTTCCTTAATTTAACTTATAACAAAGCAAAAAAGCCAGTTTACAACATGCTATGGTACAGCATTTGGTGATGATTACATTATGAAAAACCTTGCAAAAACAACATTACTTAAAATACTTTTCCTGTTGGTAGCACTCGCTTCCTTAAGCATCGCTTATACACAGGAATCAGAGCAGGCTTCGCTGCAAAAAATGCTAACTTCTAAACATTTTGTTTTTAAAGCCCAGACTGTCCTACCGCTTAGAGGCAGCACGAGAAACCTAACGTCTGATTATGATCTCAAACTGTCAGGCGATTCACTAGTTTCTTACCTGCCTTATTTTGGCCGGGCTTACTTTGCACCGCTTGATCCGACTGAAAACGGGTTGCAGTTTACCTCAACAGATTTTACTTATAATGTTCAAAAGAAAAAGAAAGGATGGGATATAACCATTCTGCCAAAAGATACACGTGATGTAAGGCAAATTTTTCTTAGCGTTTCAAACAGCGGCTATGCCAGGTTGCAGGTAACCAGCAACAGCAGGGACGGCATAGCGTTTAACGGCTATATTGATAAGATGAAGCAATAGATGGTGAAAATTATAAAACAAGGCAGCTATGGAGGCTGCCTTGTTCGTAATGAATTAATCGTGACCTTCTAATTTCACCAGCTTGTTATAAAGACCAAGCAATAAAAACGGTGCTGCCCATTGGCCCACGAACAAACTTCTTTTTTTAATACCTGCTACCTGCAGTCCAAGCGAAATAGCCATAGAACCCAAGGCTGCCCACAAAAAAACATCAGACGGAATTTTTGCTGTCTGCTCTTCAATAGCCGTTGCCACTCTGCCTTCCTTGTGCTCCGGATTGTAATTTGTTGCCATGTTCGTCCTCCTTTTTGATGATTGAATACATTGACATTTCAACTTCCTTGCCAAGGATAGCCCTGCAGTACTTATCTTGAGCCTTGAGCGTTGTGGCTTGCAGGTTAGGTCTTTAATTCTTATCGTAATTTTAAGTTCATCTGTTCAGCATGAAAAATATTTACTTCTTCTTTCAAAGCCTTTTTATTTCAACAATATTAGCAGCACAAACCTATAGCTCAGAAACCCCGTTAGCCCACACGTTTTCCATTGTAGCCCGTGATTCGGTTACGGGCGAAATGGGCGTGGCGGTGCAAAGCCATTGGTTTTCGGTAGGCACCAGTGTCAGTTGGGCCGAGGCAGGCGTAGGAGCTGTAGCCACTCAATCTTTCACCAATAAATCATTTGGTATCCGCGGACTAAACTTATTGCGTACTGGCTTAACAGCGCAGCAAGCCCTGGATAGTTTATTGGCAACTGATGAGGGCCGTGAAGTGAGACAAGTAGCCATTGTAGACAATAAAGGGAATGTAGCCACGCATACGGGTAAAAATTGCATTGATTATGCCGGCCATATCCAGGGAAATGGCTTTTCTGTTCAATCGAATATGATGCTGACTAATAAGGTACCGGCAGCTATGGCCAGTGCTTTTGAAAACAGTAAAGGCAAACCGCTGGCAGAACGTATGCTGTTAGCATTGGAAGCAGCGCAAAAAGCAGGCGGTGATATCCGCGGAAAACAATCTGCAGCCATATTGATCGTGCCGGCCAAATCGGAAGGGAAACCCTGGGATGAACGCACTATTGATCTCAGAGTGGATGATAACCCTGCCCCCATTAAGGAGCTGCACCGTTTATATAAAGTTCAGGTAGCGTACCAGCATATGAACAATGGCGACTTAGCAGTAGAGAAAAATGACATGGCCACAGCAATGAATGAATATAATGCCGCCATGAAAATGTTTCCCGAAAATCTGGAAATGCAATACTGGACAGCCATTACTTTGGCCAATAATAAACAGGTTGACAAAGCGGTTCCCCTTTTAAAGAAAGTTTTTGCAAAAGACAGCAATTGGAAAGAACTAACCCGCCGCCTGCCTAAAGTAAACCTACTCACAGTAAGTCAAAGTGATTTGAAAAGAATCTTGAATTTATAGTGGCGTAGCTTCTACAACTTTTTTTAAACGGAAAAATGGACTGCAAATCACTTTTTGGCAGTTCATTGCAAATTATGGCACAGCTTTTTTATTAGCATTCATAACCTTAAAAAAACTTTTATGCCCGAAGAGCGTTTGGAAGTACCACCTAGGAACGACAATAATGAGGAACAAAATGAGGAAAGCTTTGAAAGCGATACTCAAAAAATTGTTCGCCGGCATCTTGAAAATAAAGATGACGTGATAACAGATGAGGACATTCGAAATGTACGCATAGGAATGACGCCTCCTTTAGATGCACCCACAGAAGAAGCCGTAAGAGAATGGGAAGGAAATGAAAAAGTAGCAGACAAAAAAGCAATTGACGAAGATGAAACTATGCCCGGCGAACAGGAAATTACGCCATGGGATGTTATTACGCCGGATGAATAATTGTTTACACGAGCATTGAATAATACTTTTTCAAGGGGAAATATTCAATGCTCAATTATCGATTCTAATTATTGCCATTAAAACGGCTTAACAAAGCAACCGAATTTGTGTAATTATCTGCACAGATTAGCTGATCTACGCTCCTTTATTTAATCAAACTTTTTGCTTCATTAACAAGGCAGGCTGCTTTTTCCAACAACAATTGCTTCTCATCATCTTTCAGTGTCACTTCTATTTTCTTCTTTGTATTATCTGTAAAAATAATAGAAGTAACTTTTTGCTGTGTCATTTTTTGCAGGGCTGTCGGCGTAGTAGCCGCATTTCTAAAAACAACAGTAAGTATGCCATCGCAATTCATGGCGCTTGCATTTCTTTGATTGCTTTTGCTTCTGCTACCGTCAAATGAAAAAGCAGCGGTGGATTGATCGTCGAAGCAGCTTCCTTCACCTAAAGAAAATAAAAGCTTAACCTCTTTGCTATCTGCCACCATGTTCAGCGAAACATTACCACCCGCTGAAGCAAATTTTATAAAGCCTGTAGATATTATCGGTTGTTGGCTGAATTTGTCAATTTCCTTTTTTAGCTGACAATCCTGCGCCGATGCTAAAAATGGAAATGCTAATAAAACGAACAGGAGATTTTTCATACGTCAATATAATTGCAATTAAAAATAAGTGCTAATAAAATAGTGGAATGCTCAACAATGTTAAAATCGCTCAAAAACAAAAATACAAGGTCGGAAACGAACGTTTTAGACAGCATATTTTTTATGTCCTGATTAGCTTTGCAAACGTTAATTAGAAAAGCTACTGGCGATAACAAAAAACTTAAACCTTGTCATTTTTATTGTAGCTTAATTGTTATTGTTAAAGCAATTTGAAAATAAACAGGACATCAAAAAATCACAGGCATATTATAGTATTTTGAAGCGCATGCACAAAAAACTTTTGTTCGGCTTACTACTCCTTTTTGTTGTTTCACCGCTTTTTGCACAAAATGTTTTTCGTGTAACGGGTAAAATAACAAACAATAAGCTGGAGCCGCTTGCTTTTGCAAGTGTGCAGGTAAGACAATCGCAGGCAGGCACTGTTACAAAAGAAGATGGTACGTATAGTCTTGTATTGAAAGAAGGAACTTACGACATGATGATCAGCATGATCGGTTACAAACAACAAACGCTTAAGCTTACCATTACAAAAGACTATGTGCAAAATGTGATCCTTGAGGAGAACGACAGCAATAACATGGAAGATATTGTGATCAAAGTAAAGATCAAGGATCGCTCTGAAGAGATTATCAAAAACACCATTCACCACAAGGACGAAATTATGGCAGCTGCCGGCGCCTATTCTGCCTGGTTGTATATCAAAGCCATTCAACAGGATTCGGTTACAAAGAAAAAAGATAGGGATAAAATTGATTCTGCTTTATACAAAACCGGCAACACCGACCTGGCAGGTATGGCAATGGCCGAAGTATCACTGCATCTTGATTACGAATCGGAACAACATATAAAAGAAGAAAGACTGGGCGTAAAGAAAAATGGCGATGCCGACAACCTCTTTTATCTTTCTGCCACAGCCGGTGATTTTAATTTTTACAATAACCTTGTAAAAGTTCCTTCTATTTCTGTTACGCCGTTCCTATCGCCTGTTAGTTATAGCGGTTTGTTAGCGTACAAATTTAAAATGCTGAAAATTGAAAAGGTTGATGGTAAACGGAATTATATTATTTCGGTAAAGCCAAGACAAATCAGCAATGCCACTGTTGAAGGCGAGATAACCATTCAAGACAGTACCTGGGCTATTTTACATACACGGTTTCGTTTCCCGAGCTATCATTTACCAGAATACGATTTTTTTGAAGTAGAGCAGGATTACAGCTTTGTACAAGATAAAGCATGGATGCTGAGCCGCCAGCAATTCAAGTATTATACTAAATCGAAGCAAAATAAATTATCGGGACAAACATTGGTACGATACACTGGTTATGAACTGAACAAACATTTTCCGAATAAATATTTTGGAGTAGAGGTAAGTGCTACAACAGAAGCTGCATATGATAAGGATAGTAGCTTTTGGCAGACTGTACGTACCGAACCCTTAAGTGAAAAAGAAGTTCGCTTTATTCGCTTTAAGGATAGCATTTACAGGGTTACGCATACCGAAGCATATCTAGATTCTTTAGAAAGAGCCAACAACAGGCCTACCTGGAAAAAGGTTGGCATTTTTGGTCAGGTAATTACAGACAGGAGAAAAGAAAGAACGTGGGTAATTCCACCGCTTATTTCTTTATACGAACCTTTGCAATTTGGTGGTGGCCGCTTACGCCTTTCGTTTGATTTTTATAAGCGTTATGTTTCAAGAAAAGACGTTTCGCTTTACTCCGAGTTAAGTTATGGCTTTCGCAATAAAGACGTGAATGGCACCGTGCAATTTAGAAAAACTTACAACCCATTCAATCACGGCTTTTACCACGTATTGCTCAACCGCAGCTTCGACCATATTTACGAAGGCGATGCATGGATCAACCAGATCAAGCGAAGCAGTTATTTTTTAAATAATTACTTTACAGTAGGTCACGGGCTTGAAGTTGCCAACGGGCTATCGCTTTATACCGATGCACATTTGGCCTTGCGCCGCTCGGTAAACGGTTATAAAACCAATGACAGGCTTGACAGTTTATTGAAAGGCGTTTTAGATGATAACAGGCCCGTTGCGTTTGATCCTTATAATGGCGTGTATTCAAAGGTTACAGTAAAATACACGCCTCGCCAGCGGTACATTCGCGAACCAAAGGAAAAAATTATCCTGGGATCGAAATGGCCCACATTCTATGCTACTTATTTCAAAGGTTATCCCGGCCCTATTAATAGCAAAGTAGATTTTGATTACCTCGAATTTGGTCTTGAACAAAAGATCAGCCTGGGCTTGTTAGGCATTACACGATACACTATTAAAAGCGGGAGCTTTTTAAATCAAAAAGGGTTGAAGTTGCTTGATTATTCCTACCAGCGCCGCGGCGATCCCTTTCTGTTTATGAACCCAGATGAAGCATTCCAGGCCTTAGACTCCACTTTCCCCCTTTTCAAAACATTTTACAATGGCCACCTGGTACATGAGTTTAATGGCGCTTTGATCAACAAAATCCCTTTGTTAAAAAAATTGCAGTTGCGTGAAATAGCAGGTGGCGGGTTTTTAATTGCTCCGGAACGGAACCTTCGATATGGTGAGTTGTTTGCCGGCATTGAAAGGGTCTTTAAATGGCCTTTCAACCCGCTGACAAAATTTAAGTTGGGTGTGTATGTTGTTACTTCTGCGGCCAACCAATTTAAAAACCCTGTTCAGTTTAAAATAGGATTTACTACCTGGGACAGAAGAAGAAACAAGTGGAATTAATAAACCAGCCTGTTTCATCTTAGTATTTCGAAGCCATATTTTGCAGAAGACCAAAATTCATCTAAAGCAATAATGCGTGGCTTAAAAAAAGAAATAAGCAAAGGCCATTCTTCTTTTTTAAAAATGCTAACGCTGTCCATTTGTTTGAAGATCCTGCTTATAAGTTTCCCGTTTTCGCCGGTAATGTGTAATTGCCAGGTCCATTGTTCTTCAAGAATGTTTTCCATGATCTTTTTTAGTTCGGCAAACTGTTCAAAATAAAGCTCCTGTATGCTAGCATCTTTGTGTGTTATTTCAATAGCAATAGAGGCCATCTTATTATCGGCCTGCATTTTAAAATAAATATCCTTCTCTCCTGTTTTATAGTTGATCCAGTTGATCTTCTCTCCTTCTGCAGATAAGACAGGCGTCATATATTGCCCAAACACCGTCCAGAATTCCTGCTTTAATTGCGCAGCCTGTTGTTTTGAATACATAAGGCAAAATTAGCAGCGTTGATCAATTGAAGTTTTATGCTTCTATTCATTTCCTGGCTTTCTCTTGACGATTACTCGTAGCTGAAAACATTACCGGCCATACTACTATATCCCGATAATCATTAGACAAATAAAAGCTTAACAAATCTTCCAAAACTTCGAAACTTAGCAGCAACCTTCTGGGCAATAAAACGTATATTCATAAAGCCCTCCATTCTCTGTTAAAATGCAATAGCCGGATTAACCGCTCAAACGATTTTGATGAAAAGGTTTATTGCTTTTTCTGTTTTTTTAGCAGGTTTTCAGTTTATTGCCAAAGCCGATCACATTACCGGCGGCGAAATGTTTTATACTTACCTGGGCAAAAATGGCAGCGATTACCAGTACAGTGTTACACTAAAACTTTTTATGCGTTGCAACAGCGGCCGTAGGTTTAATGATCCCGCCACTATTTCAATATTCGACAGGGTTTCCAATAACCGCATCAAAGATTTATCGGTAGGCCTGACAACGCAGGAGAATATAAACTTGCCGGCCAACAGCAATCCCTGCATCACCAATCCACCAACGGTTTGTTATGATGTTGGCTATTATATATTCACTGTTTCAGTGCCTGAAAATAGCGATGGTTACTTATTGGTAAGCCAGGTGAATTACAGGATTGCAGGCATCAACAATTTGTCGCAGGGTTATGGACTTATTGGTGCTACCTATACAGCCGAAATTCCGGGCAGGGCGCAAGCCGCAGTTCAAAACAACAGTGCTCATTTCACAGGAACAGATTTAGTAGTGGTTTGTGCCAATAATTCTTTTACTTACAGCTTTGCTGCCGACGATGCAGATAACGACCGGCTCCATTATTCTTTTTGCGAAGCCTACGAAAGCGGCACTTTTGGAACCGAGGTTCCACCGCCAGCACCTCCCTATTCTTCCGTACCATACGGACAAGGTTTTAGCGGTTCCATTCCATTAGGAAAGAATGTGCAGCTCGATAAAAACACAGGATTGATAAAAGGCATTGCGCCTTCTGCAGGTGTGTATGTTGTAACAGTTTGTGTTGAGGAAATCCGTAATGGTGTAGTGATAGCAACACAGCGAAAAGATCTCCAGATCAACGTTACCGAATGTTCTATCGCGGCTGCCAGTTTATTACCCGAATACCAGCTTTGCAAAAACACAACAAGTATTTCTGTTTCCAACTTATCCAACAGCCCTTTAATTAATTCTTACGGCTGGCAAATATTCAACAATAGCGGCACCAGCATTTTTTCATCGTCAAATTCTTCACTTAACTACAATTTCACTGATACAGGTTTGTACAACATTAAGTTGTATATCAACAAAGGACAGCAATGTTCCGATTCAACATCGGCGTTGGTAAGAGTTTACCCTGGCTTGGAAGCAGGGTTTAATTTTTCGGGCATTTGTGCGAACAAGCCAACAAGTTTTCTGAACACTTCAAATGTGGTTTATGGAACAATTGATTCGTGGACCTGGAATTTTGGAGATGCTGCCACGCTGGCCGATTCCTCGCACGCAAAAAATCCAGTTTACACTTATGTACAAACCGGCATTTCGATTGCACAACTGATCGTTAGCACCACGAAAGGATGCAGCGATACGGCGCAAAAAACGGTAAGCATTTTAGATAAGCCGCCCCTCCACCTTGCTTTCAAAGACACATTGATCTGCAAAGGCGATTCTTTAAAGTTAAATGTAACAGGCGAAGGCAATTTTAGCTGGATGCCATTGCAGAATATCAGTAATACAACTTCGACAGAGCCGGTTGTGTATCCTGCCGGCACTACAAAATATTTCGTACAATTGAATGATAACGGTTGCATTAATTCAGATTCCGTACAGGTTAACGTTGTAAATTCTGTAAGTCTTGTTATGAATGCCGATACCGTTATCTGTGAAAATGATAAAGCATTTTTAGGAGCCAGTACCAATGGTTTACAATTTCTTTGGACGCCTTCTCTTTCTGTTATTGATGCCAGCCAGCTAAATGCGGTGGCGCAACCTGCCATTACCACTACTTACCAATTAGTAACAAGTATTGGCCATTGCACGGCCAAGGGCAATATGACCGTGAAAGCAGTGTCTTATCCAAAAGTAAATGCAGGGATAGATACCGTTATCTGCTTCAACACCGTTTGCCAGCTAAGTGGCACTACTGACGGAAGTTCATTCTCCTGGTCGCCTGCATCAACACTTTCCGACGTCAATGTTTTGTTTCCTGCAGCAAGGCCACAGGTGTCCACCACTTATGTTTTATCGGCCTATGATACCAAAGGTTGTCCGAAGCCAGGGCTGGATTCTGTGATCGTAACGGTACTTCCCAAAATACTTCCTAATGCAGGTAATGATACGGCAGTGGTTGCAGGTCAGCCTTTACAATTAAATGCAAGCGGCGGTGTCAGTTACTCATGGTTTCCGTCATTCAACCTTTCTGCCACTACTATTGCCGATCCTGTTGCTGTTTTTAATGAAGGGGCGGATATATTACGTTATGGTGTTCGTGTGTACAACGAAGCCGGTTGTGTTGACTCTGCCTTTATCACCATAAAAGTTTTTCAAACGCCGCCGGTTGTTTTTGTACCTACAGCTTTTACCCCAAACAATGATGGCAGGAATGATGTACTCAGGCCTATTGCAGCGGGCCTTATAAATATTGAATACTTCCGTATTTATAACCGGTGGGGACAGCTAGTTTTCAGCACATCTACAAACGGTAAAGGCTGGGATGGCACTATTGGCGGCAAGGGACAAGGCACTGGCACTTTTGTTTGGGAAGTAAAAGCCACAGACTATACCGGAAAAATCTACACTCAAAAAGGCGTTGTTACGTTAATAAGATAAGCTTCAGCCCTGCATTGTGACATTTAAAACCCATCATGAGGTTGAGCTTCCACAAATTTCAACAGTATAAAAAATATATGTAAAAAAGTGTTGAATGGCATATTATTCCTATTGCTATAAGTGAACTAAATTGATTTTTTATGAAACAAATGTGGCAAAGATTATTAGTGGCAAGAGATGATAGTGCAGAAACTTTTCACCTGGGTTCAACCATATTTATGATCTTACTTTTTCTTACTTTCTGGGGCGTGAGCTTTTACGTTTTAGTTAATAGCCTTGCTTAAATTTCTACTCAATGAATAACGGGCCTTCCTTAGTGAAGGCTTTTTTATTTTCCCTATTTAATGATGTAGGTTATAACACCAGGACTTATTTTAAACATTCCTTCATAACATTATAGGCCGGGAACTTTACAGAAGTAATCTTTTAGAAGTTTGTGTAAAAAGTTCATCAATCGCCATGAGGAGGCCTGTTGCGGAAGCGTTCCGATCCGTTCACCTCATCATATCTTTTATTGATAAGAAAATTAATCAGCCTTATGCGGGTGCGTTTTTCCTGCAATAGTTGCCATGAGGCGTCTGCTTCAAGAGCTGTAGAAAACTCTCTAGACTCTTTCATGTAAAGATCCAAAAGCGTACGGAGGTCGCAATGTTCAAATTCATTTTCCATCGGTTAACAATTCTTAAAAGGGTACCACACTATTACGACAAATAGCGTTCCGCAATGACGAGTCATAAAAAAGCCATGGTTTATTTTTGCTGCATGTCACAACCTTTACACTTTTCATTGGCATCGGATGATGATGTGCCTCAATTGGAAAAACTGGTAAACAGCGCTTATCGCGGTGATTCCTCCAAACAGGGATGGACAACCGAAGCCGATCTTTTGGATGGCATCAGAACTGATGAGGAAGGATTGAAACAAATGATCCATCAATCCAACGCTGTTATTTTAAAATGTACAAACGATAACAATGCATTGCTTGGCTGTGTATACCTGCAAAAGCAACAACTGAAAATGTACCTGGGCATGCTTACCGTATCGCCACTGATACAGGCTCAGGGCATTGGTAAAAAATTACTGAAAGCGGCAGAAGCCTACGCAAAAGCGCAGGATTGTTTATTTATAACAATGACCGTTATCACTGTGCGCAAAGAACTGATTGAGTGGTATGAAAGACGTGGCTATCTGCAAACAGCAGAAAGGAAACCATTTCCCAACGATCCAAGATTTGGCATTCCCAAACAAGATTTGGAATTTTTAGTGATGGAAAAGAGGATTGTTTAGCTTGGAGTTTTGAGTTTGGGGTTTTGAGTTTTAGATGGAAGATGCTTTTAACAGGCTGTTGTCATTTTAAGGTAAGTTGAGAGTAATACATAATAGCATCCATGTACTTCAAACCATATTATGATTGCAATCGAAACTCTGTTGTGCCAGAAGATAATCCAAACTCAAAACCCCAAACCGTAAACCTGTAAATTTGCTGTATGTCCACAAAGCTCTCTGTTAACATCAATAAAATTGCTACGTTGCGCAATAGCCGCGGCGGCAATAATCCCGACGTAGTTAAAGTAGCTGTAGATGCACAACGTTTTGGCGCCGACGGCATCACGGTTCATCCACGCCCTGATGAAAGACATATACGCTACAACGATGTTCGTGAAATTAAAAAGATCATCACTACCGAATTTAATATTGAAGGCAACAGCCGTGAAAAAAAATTTGTTGACCTGGTTTTGGAAAATAAACCCGACCAGGTAACCCTGGTGCCTGACGAACTCGGACAAATCACTTCCGATCATGGCTGGGACACCATCAGGCACCATGATTATTTGAAAGAGATCATTGCTGTTTTTAAATCAGCAGGCATCCGCGTCTCCATTTTTGTCGATCCTGTCATTGAAATGGTAGAAGGTGCTGCCCGCACAGGCACAGACAGGATAGAGTTGTACACAGAAGCCTACGCAAAACAATCCGCATCTGGCAACCGCCAATCGGCTATAACACCTTATGTGGCGGCTGCAAAAAAAGCAAAAGAGTTGGGCCTGGGATTAAATGCAGGACACGACCTTGACCTGCACAATCTTAAATACTTCAAACAAAACATTCCCTGGCTCGATGAAGTAAGCATTGGCCATGCACTGATAAGCGATGCTATTTATTTGGGATTGGAAAACACGATCCAGTTATATAAAAGACAACTGGCGGAGTAGCGCCGGATAAAACTCACTTCTTAATCATTCTACTCAGGATTATTTTCTCATCGGCTGGGTAAATTCCTACTCATTCCAATATGTTTATAACAGGCCTCAACAAAAGTTGGGAGCTTGTGGTTTGTATTGTATTTCTGCTTTTGAAGGCATAATAATTGCAAAACATTTTTGGGTCATCAAAGGACTTTTATACTCATTCAAAAAAATAAACTGTTATGGCAAATGAA
Organism: Flavisolibacter sp.; assembly: GCA_051955075.1. Classification (GTDB taxonomy): domain Bacteria; phylum Bacteroidota; class Bacteroidia; order Chitinophagales; family Chitinophagaceae; genus Flavisolibacter. The sequence continues at coordinate 12,086 of JBQCHB010000099.1, read as the reverse complement.
CAATACGGAAGCTGGCACGCCGATAATGAATTTCAGCCACAAGCCGGAAGCGGCATTGTAAACGTGGGACAAGGAGAACGAATTGCCAGTGCGGCTATTGGCGCCTGGATGCTTTCTTCTGGTTTCAATAATTTGATGAAACACCCTATCAATAGCCTGGTAAAGTTGGCCGTAGGCGGTGTGTTGCTGTATCGCGGCGCTTCGGGCCACTGCCCTGTTTACGAAAGCATGGGCAAAACCAAAGGGGTCAGTAACACATCGGCTATTAACATTCGCACCAGCTTAATTGTAAACAAACCTAAAAACGAAGTGTATGCCTTTTGGAGAAAGCTGGAAAACCTTCCGCTGTTCATGAAGCACCTTGCCTCTGTTACGGAAATTGATTCCAAACACTCGCATTGGGAAGCCGTAATACCTGGCAACATGGGAAGAATAAAATGGAATGCAGAAATTGTAAAAGAAGAACCCGATTATTTAATTGGCTGGCAATCTATTCCCAATTCTACTATTAACAATGCAGGTAAGGTTACATTTCATGATGCGGCAGGTGGACAGGGAACAGAATTGGAAGTGGTGATCAGCTATCATGCGCCGGCAGGGGAAATAGGCGCTGGCCTGGCTAAAGCTTTAAACCCCGTTTTTGAAAAGCTTATCCGGCAGGATGTGATGAATTTTAAAGAATACATTGAAACCAAGTATAAAGGTTCAACAGAAAATATCAATAACAATCCAAACATTCTGCGTAGCGAAGCAGAAAGCGTAGAAGATGGTCCTGGCAGCCGCCCGGCTAATCAATATGCAAATCAATAAGTGAGTTTTTTAGGAAATGTGATGTGCGGCGTCAGAAAATAATTTTTCAAAGCGGGACATATCCATTTCGGAGATTTCAAGGGTGGTAGAGGCTCTAGGTTATAATTATCTAACTGAAGCTTCCACCACCCTACTTTTTTCCATTGGCATCGGAAAGTGGTTGGCCTTACTTCTACCATCGATGTTTTACAGTAAGGTAAAATTCAACATGTTAAAGAAGAAAAAAATGATTTCAGTGTAAAGCCCTGAATACTTATTTTTGCAGCCCTCAAGCCGAGGTAGCTCAGTTGGTTAGAGCATCGGATTCATAACCCGAAGGTCGGCAGTTCAAGTCTGCTCCTCGGTACGCTTTAAAGTCTCTGGAAACAGGGGCTTTTTATTTTGTCTTTCAAAAATTTTGGAGTAACCTTCCTATTTTGATGTGCTTCTTATAGAAAGTTTATTTCGAAGAAGTGGTTCTGTTTCTAAAATGCGAATGGCCAGTTTCGCAAGTTCTCCACCTTGGGTTGCACCATTTTCAATAGCATCCCGAAAATGGATGCCTCCATACAACCGGCTGATACGGGCTTCTGCAGCTGCTTCGTAAAAGGAATTAAACTTCCGTGGGGGTAATCCTATATAAGTTTCTACTGTGTCGGTAAAAGCAAAATGATCACCTAAAAGATGTGTCAGCACTTCTGCTGCTGCTGTTGACACTACACTATGGCCACTAGGATATTCAGGGAAGGGAGGTGTTTGTAACAGTGGTTGCCATTTTTCATCAATGTAACGGTTGATCACTGTTTCCGGACGAATTCGATTGGTACGGAATTTTTCATTCCAACAGCAAACAAAAGCATCATGTAGGGATAAAGCAACAACTGTATGCAAGAGCAAAGTGCTGGATAAACTCAACCCTGCTTTTTGACAAGCAATGCCTGTAATGCCCATCCAATGACCACCGGGAGAAATCTTTTTCAAACCTACACTCATATGCCCCTGGAACTGCACTGCAAAAGGATTGCAATCCCAAAAGTTAGCGACCAATTTTTGCTCTTTGGTTAATGCCCTGGAAGTAGTATAAACCTCGTTGGCCAGCTGGTAAAATGAAGAAGCAATATTTTTATCAAACGGCAACATGGTTTTGAGTGCACACTGTTGTGGAGAATCGAGGAAGAAAGTGCGAATGGTTTTCCAATTCGGTTCTACTGCAGCCATATATTCAGGTGGCGTAGGCTGCCAGTAACCCTCGCCTTCCAATGGCCTATAGCGGCTTAGAGTGCTTAATTTAAAATAGCCATCCATTTTTGAATATTGAACAATCTTTTGCGAAACGCTTTTAGCAAAAGCAACAGAAGCTTCTACTTCTTCCTTTGTAAGTTGAGAAAAACTTTTTAATAACTCCTGCTGTTTTTCTTCCAGCAGATAGCCTGATGGAATTGTATTTTTTCCCGTTTCCAAAATGCCGTATAGCGCTGCCAGTTCTTTATTTATTTTATTTTGATTGGAAGGAGGAACAAATACGGGATATGTTTTTAGTTTTTTTTGAAATGCAGGTAGGGTTGTATCCAGTTCAGAAATAATTTCATAACCGGTTAATACCGCATAAGAATAAAAACGTGCAGCCGCCGGTGGATTTATTACATCATGAAACATCACTTCTGTAATCGACCACACTTGTTGTTGTACATCAGGCGTTTGCTTTTGCGCAAAAGCAGTGTTGGTGATAACAAAAAGCACAAAACAAATTCGTTTCATTGATTCAGTTTAAAATTCATCAGATCAGCGTTATTGATTGCCGTGAGCAAATATGGCGACCCGTTGACTGAAATAATCTCAGCATCTTTCACATCGCCGGAGATAAATAAACCATTATCTCTATTATTTGAACATTGAAAATTACCATGGCCATCATTCAGTAAAAGTGTTCCGAAATTAGCATCCATCTTTCCCAGTTTCAATCGGGGATGATCGTTATTGCCTAATAATAACAGGTCGGGAAAATGATCGCCATTAAAATCATGCACTAAAATTTTATAAACAGGTGAGAACTGCGCCTGCACTGGCAAATTGTGCTGGAAAAATCTTCCATTTTTATTTTCAAAATAAGTGGTAGCCAGGCAGGTTGTTGTAAGTTGTTGCGCATTGCTCAATTCATCTTCCGAAAAAATATCGGTCATGGTTGCATCGGCATAGCTTGCATACGTTGTAAACTTTTTCCGTAGCGGGTAAATTTCATCTAACAACTCGTCTCTGGAAATGTAGGGATAAGACCTGCCATTGATGAAGCAACAAAGGAAAGGATCAATGGAACCGTTGTTGTCAAAATCTTTATAGATCATCGCCAGCGGTTCTGACGGCGAACATTTTAGTTGTGAATTCAGGCCCCAATTGCCCAGAATAATGTCCGTATCGCCATCATTATCCAAATCGGCCATTTCTATTGTATTCCACCAGCCGGTATAGGTTTGAGGTTCGTTTGCAGTCGAAGATGCGAACCAATTGTTGGTGGTATCAATTTTAAAATGCTTTCCATCATTTATAAAAATTGTTGGGCGCATCCATTCTCCAACGACCATTAAATCTTTTTTCCCGTCTTTATTAAAATCAAACCATTTGGCATCGGTGATCATTCCTGCAAATTGCAATTGCGGCGCCGCATCAATCGTAACATCGGTGAAGTTTCCTTTGCCATCGTTTTGCAATAAATAGCTTCGCGGCGTTTGCGGATACATCCCAGGCACAACTCTACCGCCAATAAAAAGATCCATATCACCATCATTGTCATAATCGTTAGCAACCACTACTGACTTGCTATTGACCATGAGAGGAAGCGCATTTTTGCTTAATGAAAATTTTCCTTTGCCATCGTTTATAAACAACCTGTCTTCAAGGCGTGCATCATTCTCTGTAAAATCGTTGTAACCACCGCTTGTACAATAAATATCCATATCACCGTCGCCATCTGCATCAAAAAAAATAATTGAAGATGTTGCCGAAAGACTGTCTGCTAAAAAAGCCGTTTGTTGAGACAGCATAAATCCTGATGGCGTTTGCAAATAAAGCTGGCTGCTTTGTCCTTGTGAACTGCCAATAAAAATATCCTCTCTTCCATCTCCGTTCACATCGGCCTTTGCCAACCGTGGTCCGCATTGCGAAAGCATTACCGGCATCAATGGCTGTCGCTTGAAATCATTATATTCCAATTGCACATGCGAAAAAGGAATCAAAGACTTTTGCAAGGCAAAAAGCTTTTGGGGAGCAACAGCCGGAATAACACTGTTATACTTTGCATTTTTTTGCTCCAGCGTAATGGTTTGATCTGATTTAAGCTGACGCACCACCTGTTCCTTGCCATCGGGCCAAATAATTTTTACAGAATCTATTTCGGTATTTTTTCCAACGCCAAAATGCAACACTTCGCTTACCGAGGATTGATAACCCCGCGTTGGCATTTGTTCTATCAACTGCCTGAAACTATTCGTATAACAAAACAATTTTGCACCTAACCCAAAGCTATTTTTACCCCATCCTTTTAAATGAATGCTGAGGTAATGGTTTGATCTGCTGTCATTCCGGAAAATAAAAGCCGGTTCATTAATATTATTTACAACAAGATCAAGGTCGCCGTCATTGTCCAAGTCGGCATAAGCTGCACCATTGGACAGTGAAAATTGTCTGAGTCCCCAATCTGCAGAAACGTTTTTATAAGTAAGATCACCATTGCTTTTGAACGCATAATTAGCAACGTGGGTAGAAGGCATCATTTTCACAATATCGAAATAATTGACACTATCATGATTCACTGCCTGCTTTACCAAATACTCACCCCAGAATTTTAAAAAGTCCTTGTTGGTATAATCACGCATATAACCATTGGTAATGAACAGGTCTTTATTCCCGTCGTTGTCAAAATCAGCAATTAAGGGGCTCCAGCTCCAATCAGTGTTAGAGATGCCAGATAGTTGCCCTATCTCGCTAAATGTGCCGTTGCCATTATTGAGTTGCAGCATATTGCGCATAAACTGGTAATGAAATCCATTGAGAGACATATCCTGGTACAACTCGTAATTTTCCTGTCCTTGCAGTAGCTTTTGCCGGCGGTTGTCTTCAGGCAGCATGTCCAATGTCAGTATGTCAACCAGGCCGTCGTTATTAATGTCTGCAACTTGATTGCCCATAGAAAATTCAGACATATGGCTGAAAGCATAAAGTTCTTTTTGAGTAAAAGTTCCATTCTTATTATTGATATAGAGGTAATCCTGTTCTGCATAATCGTTGCTTATGTAGATGTCGGGCCAGCCATCGTTATTAATATCAGAAACAGCTATGCCTAAGCCAAAGCTGATAGGATTGCCGCTAATGCCAGACTGCCTGCTTACATCGGTAAAATGGCCGTTGTCATTCCTGTATAACTTATCCGCGGCTAAAGAATCGTAATCATTTTTTAAATATTGAAGGCCGATGTTTTTATATGCCTTGATGTTGTGATTTAAAACGTAGCAATCCAAATCGCCATCTAAATCATAATCAAAGAAAATGGCTTGCGTGGAGCAGCCTGCATCATCCAAACCATATTGTTTTGCACTTTCTGTAAATGTGTTGTTATGGTTGTTAATGTAAAGTTCATTCTTTCTGCTGTTGGCATTTCCTTTACCGGAATAACATACATAAATATCCAGCCAACCGTCACCATTAATATCGGCCATGGTTACGCCGGTTTTCCACCCGACAGCTTTCGGGTCTTTTCTTCCACCAAGTTTTGCAGATTTGGTAATATCTGTAAACTTAAAATCGCCGGTGTTGAGATAAAGCTTATTTGATCCCAAATTGGCTGTAAAAAAAATGTCAGGCAACCCATCGTTATTGATGTCTCCGACAGCTACGCCGCCACCATTGTATAAATATTCGTAACCTAAAACATTTTGCTTCTCATCTTCGTGTAATTCGTTTGAAAAATAAACGCCTGTTTGCTTAGCAGAAAGCTGTGTAAACAAAGGAGCTGCATTTTGAGAAAAAGCAGCCTGTAAGGGCATACACCATATTAAAGCCAGCAGCCGTTTCATAGTGAAGCAGTTCTTCTTAAAGTTAACTTTTTTTGAAAAAGGCTGTTCCAAAAAAGAACAGCCCTTACGATTGCTTATGAGAAAAACAAACTGCCTTATTTGTCCCACCAAACGCGGGAGGTCATTTTATCACCACCACTTAAACCGGCAACTGCGGCACTGTAATTGGCGGGATTTACAGCCGCTTCGTTTAACGGGTAAGTAAAGCGGCGTGGTACGGTGCCGTTTGTAACATTGCCTGGATAATTACCAGAAGGGGTAAGTACAGGAAATCCGCTTCTTCTCCAGTTGGCCCATGCTTCGTATTCATCCATAAATGTGGCTACCCAATACTGGTTATTGATCATTTCAATTCCATTAGCAGAACTATAGGGATGTGCTGTTAAGTAAGCATTAATCTGTGCATCAGGAATACTGATCCCTGTAATGCGTCCATTATTAAATTGTTCAAACTGCTTCATAGCTTGTGTAACACCCGCATTGTAAAAAGTAGCTGCGCTTCCCGATATCCATCCTCTTTCTGCTGCTTCAGCTAAAAGCAAGTTAGATTCTGCCGCTGTAAGGAAAAAAGTAGGTGCATCGAAACGGGCATAAGTATAGCGATTAACGATAGAATATTTATTTCGATCGCCAGGCCAGTTCGGGGCTGATGAAATAGGCTTTGTACCGCTAAGATCATATCCGTTCGGCTGGCCCAACTGAATGGCAGAAGTAGTATCGCCAAGATCGGTTCCTGTAGCAGGACTTGCAGCGACCGTGGCAATCAAATGCAGCCTTGGATCATTATTGCTTTTTAAAAAATCAATAAAGGTTTTGCTGACACGTGAAGCATCAGGGTCTTGTGCAATTAATACAGAGCCTGTGCCATTTGACCTGTTGTTTTGCGGGGGCAGGTTGGGATGTTCAATAATGGCGTTGTCGGCATTATCTGTAATTACACCACCGGCAAAAGCTTTTGCCGCCCAGGTTTTTGCGCTGTTCTCATCTACTTTGCTCATACGCATGGCCAGCCTTAGCATTTCGGAATAAGCAAATTTTTTCCACTGGTCTACATTGCCACCGTAAATTATGTCTGCCGCACCTACTGTATTGGGTGCAGAAGCATTCAGGGCCGATGCTGCCTCATCTAGCTCTTTAAGCATGTCAGCATAGATATCCTGCTGTTTGTCGTATTTGGGCTGTGTATTTCCGGATATATAACCAAGACCAGCTTCTGAATAAGGAATATCACCGTACATATCTGTCATGCGTTGAAACATGAAGACTTTAAAAATGCGGGCAATGTTGTAGAAATTAACCTGGTTCGGATCTTTGGCAACATTATTCACTACATCTACAATGTTTTTAATGCTGTTAGGATAATTTTGATCCCAATAAGCAGAGTTATAGCCGGCATTATAAGTATACTTATCGCCGCCCCAATACCCCGTAGTTGAAGAAAGATGCTGCATTAAAGTAGAGGCATAAATGAGGTTATTACGCCAATCCTCATAAGCATTGGCATCGCTATTACCCGAAGTAACCAATTCTGCAGCGGTAAACAGGTAAGCATAATTAAAAGTAGATGGTGTTAGCTTTGTTGGATCGGTGTTGATCTCTTCAAAATGTTTATCGCAACTACTTACTACTAGTAAGCCCATTGTTATAAACAGCAGTATAAATTTATTTTTCATGTTGTTACAGTGTTTAGATATAAGCAATCAGAATTTCACATTTACATTAAATCCAAGGTTTCTTACTGCAGGATAACCTGACAGTTCCAGGCCTTGCGAATTGGTACCGGTAAGGTTCGATTCAGGATCAATGTTTGGCGTGTGTTTCATTAAGGTGGCGATGTTGCGGCCAACAAGCGAAAGTGTTAATCCTTTGATGAAGGAAGCTTTTCGCAATGCCGATTCAGGGAAACTGTAAGCCAGTGAAAGCGATCTGAATTTTATAAAGCTGGCATCGTACACAAATTCTTCTGTTACATGACTGGCGCCTGTAGAAATTGCCTGCCAGTATGTTTGTGCGTCTACGCTTACTTTATTAGGCTGGCCACTTTCGGTTACACCTGGACCAACATAACCGCCTTCCCTGCCTTGTAATGTATTTTGATGCAGGCCGTAAGTATATAACAACAAGTTGGTACCCGAATAAATTTTTGCGCCGTATTTAAAATCAAACAAAAAAGCCAGTGTAAAGTTTTTGTAATGAATATCGTTGTTGAAGCCACCGGTTGTTTTGTAAATACCGGAACCAAGCGGCACTGGTTGATCGGAATGCAAAGGCAAACCGTTGGCATCGTACACTATATTTCCCCCGGCATCACGTTTATAGGCATAACCTACTATTTGCGCATAAGGCAAGTCAACAACATTTTGAATGCTAACACCATTACCCCAGCGTGGATAAGCACCCTCTATAACTATTTGTTTTGTATCAGGGCTTAAAGCCAATACTTTATTGCTGTTGGTTGCAATGTTGAATGAAGTATTCCAGGTAATATCATGAGTTTTAAATGGAGTAGCCGTGAGAAGCAACTCTATACCCCGGTTACGTAACTCGCCAATGTTGACAATGTTTCCCGTGTAACCCGAAGTGGGACTAATGGTTACAGGCAAAATATCATCCGTTGTTTTTTTATTGTAAACTGCCACATCCAGGCCTAAGCGGTTATTCGCAAACTGCATGTTCAGGCCAACTTCCTGTTCCTGTATATTAACCGGCTTCAAGAATGAATTAGGAATAGAAGTTTGATTAATATAACCTACTGTTTGGTCATTAATGGTATAACCCTGTAAACCATAAGTCAACAGATTTCTATAGGGATCTGTTCCATTGGAAGATTTTGCGTAAGAGGCTCTTAGCTTTCCAAAGCTGATCCATGAAGGCATTTTTATTACATCAGAAAACACAAAGCTTCCTGAAATTGAAGGATAGAAAACATGGTCCGAATTAATATTCAGGGTAGAAAACCAGTCGTTTCTTCCTGTAAGTGTTACAAACAGAAAGTCTTTATAGCCAAAATCAGCACTGCCATAAAAAGAATTAACTCTAAAATGCCTGTAAGTATATGAGAAAGGTTTTTCAGAAATATTACTTGAAGTGTAAAAGAAAGGTACTACGAAAGGACCTGAACCATAAATTCCTGATTCTTTAAAAACGTTGTCTTGGGAGTTCCCTCCCGCATTTACATGAACGCTAAAGTCAGAGAACTTTTTATTAAACTCAACCATAAAGTTTCCGTTCAACTCACGAAAGTTCCTGTTATATTGGGTCATATTGCCTCCGGGAAGATAGCCTGTACCTGAAGGCGTGATTTGTACCACATCCGATATAGTTCCGTTTCGGGTAACCTGACCTTGTAAAGAAAGCCAGTTAGTGAAGTCATATTTTAAAGTAAGTCCGGCAGTTAAACGATTGCGGTCGGTTGAATTCTGAAATTTATTAGCAACAAAATAAGGATTATTAAAGTACACATCCGTTCCCGGCAATATTTCTTTTCCGGTTGCATCAACTTCCGGTTGCAGCCACCGGATGTCAAAGCTATTGGCAAGATATAATGGCCCTGCCAGTACATTACCCGGAGCATCAGAGAAAGAAGCCCGGTTTTTCACTCTTTCAAAAACATAATCTGCAGTAAGTGTAACATGAAGCTTTTTTACTACATCATAAGTACTGTTGAAATTTACGCCTTGCTGACGCATGTTCGAATTAGGAATAACTGTGTTCAGATAAAGATTGGAAAGTCCTAACCTGAAATGACCAGATTCATTATTCCCTAATAATGCTACCGATGTTTGATCAGCAATGCCCGTTCTGTAAAAATTTTTAAAATTATCCTTTGCTGCATTGTAAGCGTAGGTATCACCCTTAAAATTGACAGCTTGAGAGCCATCTAATTTTGCGCCCCAACTCGAATTAGGGGCCGCAAGAGCTGCATCTTTATCTGTAGGTTTTAACCCTTGAAAACCTTGACCATAAACATATTGATATTCACGGCTGTCAATAATTTTATCAAACGTAAGATTATTATTTACTTCAACCCCTAAACCATGAATGCGTGAACCCGATTTAGTAGTAATCAGAATAGCGCCGTTACCACCACGGTAACCATACAGTGCCGATGCAGCCACACCTTTCAATACTTGTATATTTTCAATGTTGTCAGGATTAATGGTGCTTAACACATCACCAAAGTCAGCGCCACCCCACTGCCCTGAACTTCCCTGGTTGGAAACATCCAAAGGAATTCCATCTATTACATACAAAGGTTGATTATTACCGGTTAAACTGGCATTACCACGAATAACCACACGGGTACTGCCCGAAGGCCCCGTTGCAGTTCCTGCCACGTTCACACCTGCTATTTGCCCACTTAACGCATTGGCCAAATTGGTTTCCCTTGCTTGCGTAAAATTGGAGCCTGGTACTTCGGTAGTTGAATATCCAATTGCCCTACCCTGCTTTCTGATACCCAAGGCAGTGACTACCACTTCGTTCATATTATTATCCCCCATTCTGAGGGATACATTTATAGTTGCATTATCTGATACGGTTATTTCCTGCGTTTGATAGCCTATATAGGAAAAGACCAGCACATCTCCCTTGTTGGCATCTACGGAAAAATCACCATTGACAGTCGTACTGGTTCCTTTGTTAGTACCTTTTACCCTTACAGATACACCTGACAACGGAACACCATCGGCCCCCACCACACGGCCTGTAATGGTTTGGTAAAAACCGGCTCCCTGAATTCTTCTTGATTCAGCATTATCACCGGAAGCCAAATCCTTCATATCAGACCTCTTTAACTTCTGATCTTCATTCAAGATCACGTAAGTGTTGGCCGAAACCCTTTTGTATTTAAGGCCGGTATTATCAAGCACTTCTTTCAATATCTTTTCCACTTCCGGCTTTGCATCTTCTATTGGGTTGACCAGTTTACTGCTTAAACTTTCGTCCGAGAACAAAAAATAAGCTCCTTTGATGCGGTTGAGTTCTTTTAATACGGAAAGCAAAGATTGCTTTGCATCCTGGGCATCCGCAAACCGTATTTTTTCGTTGTTAATAGTTTTGTGACTTGCAAACGCATATTGATTTTGTGCGTGTGCTCCCAGTGTAAAAAATAATAGCAGTACTGCCATATATACAGGCAGCATCCATGAGTGTAGCGTATTTCTCATTTTGCAGCTTTTAAAATGAAACGTTTAGAAGTATTATAGACCCGAAATAATAATTTCGTTATTTGCCTTTGCAATCTTGTACTCACCTGTAGCTTCCAGTGCTTCTATTAAAACATCAAGGTTGTCGTTTGGCATCATGCCTGAAATTCTCTTTTCTCCTACTGTACTATTTTCAAGGCTCACCTTTATTCCATAATGCCTTGAAATGACCTTGGCCACTTCATTCATAGGCGTATTTTCAAAATCAAGCTTTGACTGTTTCCATGCCAGTATCCGTTCCTCATCCGCAGGTTTTTTGGCCGGTGCATTGTCTTCCAGCCTCACAAAATCGCCGGGCTTCATGTACACTTCTTTGCCATCAGGCGTTTTAAGCGTAACACTTCCTTCAGTTAACAGAACGCTTGACTCTTCGTCGCGGCTTATCACATTAAATTGTGTTCCTGTAACAATAATGTCCATGTTGTTGGCATGTACAATAAATTTATTTTTTGCAGGCGTTTTTTGCACTTTAAAGAAAGCCTCGCCTTTCAACCACACTTCACGATCGGTGCCTTTTTCCCACTCCTTACTTACAACAATTTCGCTGTTGGCATTTAAGGTAACATGTGAGCCATCGGGCAGGTTATATTCGCGAATGCTGCCATAAGCTGCCCCCAACGTGGTTTTATTGTTACCTGTAGTATTCCAATAGGCAAAGCCTGCGATCAGCAGAATAACAGCAGCCGCAGCAGCGGTCATCCACCACCTGTTTTTCTTTGGCTTCATTTCAATTACTGGAGCAGTCTCTAAGGACTGCTGCAGCCTTTGATAAGCTTCCTGCACCTGAATTGATGGAATATTTTTTTCCCTGATGTTCATGTCATTCATTAAAGAAATGCTCTCCCGAACCATTGGTACGTATTGCTCATTTTGCAAAAGCCAGAGTTCCCATTGCCCGGCTTTGCTTTCGTCGTTTTTAAAATACCAGGCTCTGAAATAATTATCGGCTATCACTTCTTCAACTGAATTAAATTGTAAGTCCACTGAAATAAAATTGTTTAACGTGGTAAATCATGACTTGTAA